>JAHELX010000417.1 GCA_024643945.1 Anaerolineales bacterium | reverse complement strand
CCTTCATCCATGAGCACCGGATTGATGGGCAGTTGCGGTATCTAAGCGGCACGCGCGATCAGCTCGCCCCTGTCTGGGCCGCGTATTACATATCTGTACAACCGGAGGCAAAACCATCGACCGGCGCATCGGTATTACATGGAACACGCGTGGTGGTAATTGACAAGACAGGCCACGAGCGGGTCAATTTCGATAGCGATTTCGAGCCGGCAGACCTGGCCTTTGATCTACGCATCCTGATCGCGGAAAAAGATTAAAGTCGGAACCACCGAATTTGAGGATGACGTGAGGTATAGCGCAGAACTGTCGGTGAAGGCGTAAACTTCCGAAGTTTTGGAAACTTCGGAAGTTTGGCCTGACACTTTTGCGTTATACCCGATAACGTGGCACCCGTGTTGGCTGCCGAAGGAGGATAGGATATGCCAAAGAGACGCACAAGATCACGGGGCGTCAATACAAGATGGGTTATCGGGATCGCAATTGCTGCGATCTGTGTGGCAGGCATTTTGGTCGCGCTCAGCCTGAGAGCAACGCCAGCACCCTCGGCTGCCTTGTCCTCAGCTCTGAGCCAGTGTGGCAGTCCGGCGTGTGGGCAGGCGAATGCCCCGGTCACCATTGAGATTTATTCTGATTTTCAGTGACCTTACTGCGCTAGCGCTGATGCCGTGTTGCAGCAGCTCGCACCCGAATATATTGACACCGGCAAGGCCAGGGTCATCTATCGCAACTTTCCCATCATCGGCCCTGACTCGGAATGGGCCGCCCAGGCGGCGGAATGCGCCGGGGATCAAGACAAATTCTGGGCATATGCCAATTACCTGTTCGCCCATCAGGATGGCGAAAACAGCGGCGCACTCTCGCCTGACAATTTGAAGAAATTCGCCGTCCAGCTCGGCCTCAATTCCAGCACCTTCAACGCCTGTCTGGACAGCGGCAAGTATGCGGCCGAGGTGAATCAGCAAAAGGCCGAAGGTGAACAGCGCGGTGTGCAGGCCACGCCGACGTTTTTCATCAATGGCAAGCGATACGAGGGGGTACTCTCTGCCCAGCAATTAGCTGAATTGATTGACGCAGGGCAACCTCGGTGATGTTGGCGACTGGTTTTCACCCTCTCCCCGGCCCTCTCCCTCAAGGGAGAGGGAGCTTGTTGCCCCTCCCCTTGGCAGGGGGAGGGGGTGTGGAATTGTCTTAAGATTGCCTTAAGACTCCCTTAAGGTATTCTTTCGTTGAGCTTAAGGACAATCAGGAAGGCTAAGTGCTATCCTGTAATCAGACGATGGCCGCAAGACGTATAAGGTGCTACGCTCACGCGGCGGCAAGTTCAGAAGCGCCTCAGAGGTTGTCTGAAAGGTCGGGGGGTCCGCCTGGGCAGCCTGGAAAGGCTGCCCCACTCCACTTTTCAAACACGCTCTCAGAAGAACAACCGTACGGGGTGAAAGCCGATTTCGAAGACCTGTATGGCAACGTGTTTAGCTTACTGGAGCCACGCCAGACCAGAAGATACCTATGAACTATGACTTGCGTATGATCGCTCGAATCTGCGTTGTAGTCGGCCTGCTGTTCCTGGCCGGCTGTGGGCCGGCTGTCAGAACGCCGGTCAGCAGCGGAATTACGCCGAGTGCACCATCTCCCACGCTGGCGCCAACCGTAGCCGTAAGTGCCACGCCAACCCCAATACCTACAGCCGTGGTCTCCAGCCCCAGCCCGACTCCGTCGCCCAGCGTCTCATCCCAGGGGCCAGTGACGTTAACCTCGATGCATATGCTGACGCCAGGCGAGGGATGGGCAACCGGCACGGTCAGTAATGGCCCGCCGGCTGTTTTCCATACAACCGACGCAGGAGCAGAGTGGCAGAATGTGTCACCGCCGGGGTCTGCGTCAGCTTTCATTACTGCTACATACTTCCTGGATCCGGACCACGCCTGGGTGGCGGCCTCGTCCCCTGGCGGCTCGGACCTCACCACGGTGATGATCTACCGCACGGCCGATGGCGGGCAAACATGGGAAGGCGGGGTTCCCTTGTCTATCCAGGGCGGCGGTGGTCCGGGGCCGATGGATTTCATTGATCCCCAACTTGGCTGGTTCATAGCCAGCCTGGGGGCGGGTGTAGGTCACGAGGCGGTTGAGATTTTCAGGACGGTTGACGGCGGCATGCAGTGGCAGGAGGTCTCGCTTACCTCGGGTTATCCCAACCAATCAACGCCCGGCAGCCTGTCCTTTGCCTGCGACAAGAGCGGCCTTACCTTTAGCGATGGTGCTACCGGCTGGGCAGCCGGCTCCTGTCCCGGCGGCGGGCTCTTTTTCTACGTGACTTACGACGCAGGCCAGAGCTGGCAGCAGCAAACGCTGCTGCCGCCTCCCGGCTACCCGGCCAACATTTTTTCAGATTGCCAGTGCGGGATCAATACGCCGCCGGCGTTCGTCTCGTCACAAGTTGGATTTTTCGCCGTGCAAATTTACACAGCGACCGGCGAGAGCGCATTTCTTTACCTCACCAACGACGGCGGCGTGACCTGGAGTCCCAGGGCGTTGCCGCTTATGCACCTGATCGGTGGCCCGGACTTCATCGACGCCAATACCGGATGGGTTACCGACGGCCAGGAATTGTATGTCACCTACGATGGCGGCCAGAGCTGGGTCACAGTTGCCCAGCTCCCGACCCTGAATCTGGTCGGCAGCCTCGACTTCGTCGATACCAATAACGGGTGGATTACCGACGGGCCACAGCTCTACGTGACCCACGATGGGGGGCAGAACTGGAGCACGCTGGCGCCGGTTGTCCTTCCTCCAGTACCCACCCCAGTATCCACCCCCATCCCAGAAGCTATTCCGCTGTCGCCTACCCGCCAGCCAATCAACTTTGCGCCGGGGAGTACAACTTACAGGTTGACGGCCGACCTAACCCCCGGCGTGCCCCAGGCCTATGCCTTGCGGGCGCAGGCAGGACAGCACATGACCATCACCGCCAGCGGCCAGGTGAGCGCGCAGCTATATGACCCCCAAGACAACCCGTTGACGGGCGTCCTATCTCAGCCGGGACCATGGGCGACAAATCTTCCCCAAACCGGTAACTACAGCCTCGCCCTGCTCGGGGCCGGGAAGGTGACCCTGAGCATTTACATCTCGCCCCTGCCAGCCCAGACACCCGCGCCTGTGCCGCTGCCCGCGACGCTGCAACGCATCAATTTCGCGCCAGGTGCCACGTCGGCGACTGTTACCGCCAATCTGACGCGGGGCATCCCGCAGGGCTATATACTCAGGGCACAAGCGGGACAGCAAATGGCCATTGCCGCCAGCGGCAACGCCACTCTGGCGCTGCTGGACCCGGAGGATAACCCCATGCCGCCCGCATCCTTCACGCCGGGACACTGGGAATTCGCCCTGCCGCAGACGGGTGACTACATCATCGCGCTGCTCGGCCGAGGCCAGGTGACGCTCACGGTGAGCATCTCGCCTCTTTCGTCGTTGCCGACGGTCACCCTGGCCGATGACGGGCAGACGATTACACTCCAGCCCGGCCAACGCTTCCTGCTCGATTTAGGCGCCGACTATAACTGGACGGTCACGGTGGATGATCCCGCCATCGTCAGCCGCGTGGTGAATGTGCTGACCATTCGGGGCTCCCAGGGCTTGTACGAAGCCCACCAGCCAGGTCGTACCACGCTGAGTGCTACAGGCGATCCGATTTGCCGCCAGGCGCAACCGCCCTGCGGCGCACCCTCGCGCCTGTTTCGGCTCCAGGTGGTGGTCGTCCAATGACTCAATTAAGATAAGTAGCTACAATACCGGACAAACTCATATTCGTTGTGGTCGGCGGCCGGGACGCCGTGGTGAGCAGGCCCTCCCGGAAGACAAGGGGCCTGCTCACACAATTCAGTGGCATAAACGCCCTCCCGCAGGTTGCATTGCGTGGGTCTCTGGCCTTTGTCTAAACCTGCGGGAGGGTGAGCAGTTGCCTTAAGGTTTCCTAGCCTACCCTCCCGGAGCAAAGCCCCCCCACGGGGCAGGTTGCACTGCGTGGGTATTTGGCGTTTGTCAAAACCTGCGGGAGGGTGAGCAGTTGCCTTAAGGTTTCCTTAAGGTGGTCTTTCGTTGAACATAAGGACAGACAGAAAGTTTGGTGCTATCCTATGTGAGCGAGTTAGAATCAACCGCTCGACGCAAAGTCGAATTGAAGGCAGAGAATTATGGAGGTGAATGATGCTTACACCTATCACGATTAACGTAGGTTTGTTGATCCTGCGCATCGTGGTCGGCCTCTTGTTCGTCGGTCACGGTCTGCAGAAGTTGTTGGGCGTGTTTGGTGGACCAGGGCTGCGCGGCCACGCCAATCATCTGGAGACATTGGGCATCCGCCCCCCGTTCTTCTGGGCGCTGGTCAGCGCCTTTGGAGAATTCCTGGGGGGATTGGGATTCGCGCTAGGCCTGCTGACGCCTGTGGCGGCGGCCGTGCTCATCGGCGATATGTTGGTCGCCATCGTCAAGGTGCATTGGGCCAACGGCTTATGGAATGCGAACAGAGGTATTGAGTGGCCGCTGGTGCTGACAACGGTCGCCTTCGTCGTCGGCCTGACCGGGCCGGGGTATTACGCGCTCGAGCGCGTGCTCCATCTGACGCTGCCTGAGCCACTGACATACGTGGTCGTCCTGGTCGCGATGCTGCTGGTGACCGTTGGCGAGCTGCTGGTGAGCCCTGCACGGCGCGGGCATGAGCAGCAGGCAGCCTGAGAGTGTGTCTGAAAATTCAATACGTGTGATTTCAATAAAGTAGGACAAGCTGTTAGCTTGTCCTAGGAGACGACGAGCTAACAGCTTGTCCTACAAAATACTGGCTTCAAAATGAGATTTGCTCCCCTTTACTTTTTTGGACTTGCCTTCACAATCCAGGTGAAGTACAATAAAGTTGGAGATGCGCTGAGAGCCCCAAAGCCGGCATAGCTCGTTTATCTCCCGCCGATCTAGCATGTGCGCCCAATTCTCCTTGTTCTTTTCTTCCCTGTCTTTTTGACGCTGGGGCTGACACTCTCCACATCAGCGGAGCCAGAGTGACTGACCGTTACCCATCCGAGTGGAAAGGCATGTCACCGCCAGGAACGCCGGTCCCCTGAATAAAGATCAGTCGTGGGGGGCTTTCTAGTACCCCATCACAGGGATTATGATAGGATACAGACTACGCCCATGAGGCCGAATCTAACTTATCAAAATCACTTTGATGGGGCACTAGCCCGCATGGGCAGCCTGGAAAGGCTGCCTCACCTTACCTTTGTACCTGTCCCCGGACAGTGACGCTCGCCAGGGGGAGATGACCTCATGCCTACGGTCCAAGAACAAAGCATAACGGCGCATTTTGCCAATGCAGCCTACGACGTGGTAGCCCTGGCTGCCTCTGCAGGCGGGCTGACCGCCTTGAGCCTGGTCTTATCGAATTTGCCGGCCGACTTTCCGGCGGCTGTCGTCCTGGTGCAGCACCTGGACCCCCGCCATCGCAGCCTGATGGCGGAGATTCTGGGCCGGCGCACCTTGCTTCAAGTCAAGCAGGCTAAGGAGGCGGACCGCCTGCAGCCATCCACGGTCTACATCGCTCCGCCTGACCGGCACCTGTTGGTCAACCCCGACGGCACCCTTTCTCTTTCCCAGTCGGAACTGGTTCATTTCGTGCGCCCTTCCGCCGACCTGCTGTTTGAATCGGTGGCCGCCAGTTACAGGGAGCGCGCCATCACC
>JAHELX010000416.1 GCA_024643945.1 Anaerolineales bacterium | reverse complement strand
GAGCCAGCTAGTCAGCAGGTCAGCAGTGGCTGCCAGCCCCCCCAAGTTAAGAAGCAGGCTGGTGGCGACCGCTAGCAGCCCGATGGCCAACACCAGGCCAAAGTTGCCCCACCCGACCAGCCGGGTCCGCAGCGTCGCTAATCCCTCCTGTGCGGATGTAGCATACCCCTTGTCACCTACAGCCGCTGCCAGCGCTAAGAAGCCGAGCAGCAATGCCAGCGTCGAATAGCCGGAGGGCGCAGCGGTGAGTATCAGTATCAGTCCGGCCGCAGCCAGGTAGAGCCAGGTCACTCCCGAAGATTGCGAATCGCGCTCTCGGTCGAGCCAATTAAACAACCCCATCACCAGGATCAACCCACCCACGGCAGCACCTATGTCTCCATTCACAGCCCGAGAGAAATAGAGAGCCGTGGGCGAGATAGCAAAGAGGGCGGAAGCGGCTAACGCACCTGTCCGACCCAGGTAGCGGCGCAGCCCGTAAGGAAGTAATACCAAGATCAGTCCCAACAGCGCCGGCCCCAGCCGCGCCACAAATTCGCTGCCTCCCAGTAGCAAGAAGCCGATTAAGTTCAGGGTAACGATCAGCGGACTGTAGCCAGCCTCGCCTGCTGGTTGCCCCTGGTAGGCGCGCCAGGCCACCAGCGCCTGTGCCGCTTCTGAATCCGACAGCGGGTGCAGGCCCAGCTTCGCGAGGCGCAGGGCCAACGCCAGCAGCACGAGGCCGATATAGGCCGCCCTCTCCACCGTCAGCCAAGAGAGTAACGTATTTACAGAATACGCAGGCAAGGCGGCAGGGGTGCGAACGATCTCTTCACCCTCTGCGGGTGGTAACTTCTTAGTCATTGATTGTTGCATTCATCTTCTTTTATAGATTGTTACTCCACCCTGCTGGTAGACCACGTCCATCAGCCGTTCGAATTTGGCCAGCCCGCTGGGGCTGTACCGCTCTCGCTCCAGCGGACCCACGTAGACGTAAGTTATATCATACTTGTTCAACAACGTCAAAGTTTGCGCCGGGTCCACTGAATTGTAGAGGATGTCAATATCCGGCTCACGGCGAGCCGGCTCGTCATAACTTCCACGCCACTGATATTCATGAAAGCCCCAACCCAGCAGGGTCGGCAGACCAGTTAACGCCGATACGCGGCCCGCATATCTATAGGACTCGCCCGGCGCTTCTAAAATGACCGCACTATCAGGCGCGTTGGCCTGTAGCCAGCGGATCGCAGCGTAGTCATCAGGGTGCACCGTCTCCAGCCAGGCCATGCCGTCCAGGGTTGGTATGCCGCTGAAATTCCCCGTTTTGTTGGGGATGGCCAGGATTGGGTAGACCAGTCCTCCCAGCACCAGCAGTGTCAATGCCAGCCGCCAGGCGATACCCCCCATTCCCCGCAGTCGATTGGATATAACCGATGCCCCGTAGGCTGCCGCCAGCCCCAGCAGGACCCAAGCCTGGAAGTAGAATTTGAACACGGTGTTCATACGGCTGCCGAAAAGGTCACGCAAGTAGACGAACTCCACCGCCAGTGGTAGGAGCAGTCCGACTCCGATGAGGATCAGGGCGAATAGGTCGGGGGCTGAGGGCTGCCCGTCCCGGCTGCGTACCCCGTTTGGGGCACTTCGTCCCGCCTTCGCGGGGCTTCGCCGCGCGGGCAGGGGGGAGCTGCCCGTCCCGGCTGCGTACCCCGTTTGCGGCAGAGGGGGCTGGCTGTTATCTGTGGTTGGCCAGAAGAGCAACACCCAGGCCAGCAACCCACCCAGGAAGAGAAAGGTCCAGGGGTTACTGAGGCGGATGCGGGCGACCATCGTGGCCAGCGAGCCGAGGCTTGCATTTCCCAGAATGGCCTGCAAATTGGAGTCGCGCAGCAGTCCCTCTACCCAACCGCGCGCCGAGGGAGAAATCGCTAACGACGCACCGATAATCAGCATGGCCAGGACCGGTCCTACCAGGGTCAAAGCCAGTGTGGACGGCAGCCTTCTCCGCCAGTTGCGGGGAGTCGCCTCTCGCGAAAGCACCACCAGGTAGCTGACGACGACAAACAGGAATGGCCCAAAGAAGACGAGGAACTGTTGCAAGTGCGTCGGGTTGAAGAGATTAGGCAAAATGCCTCCCGCCTGCGATTGGAACCCCAGGTAAAAAGGCAGGTACAAAACGCCCCCCAGCACGCCCAATGCCAACCCGACGGCGATGGCTTCAAGAGCCCAATTGGGGGAACCGGCCTTCACGCGCCAGAGAGCAAAGGCGAGGGTCACGACGAAGAGGTAAATGGGAAAATCCCAGGTGTTGAGAAACCCCAACGCCCCCAGACAGAGGGCGTAGATGATAAATTGAGTCCAACCGCCAAAGGCTGAGGTGATCAGATTGGAGATTGGAGATTGCCTGCCCTGGCGGGTAGGCCAGGGGAGATTGGAGATTGCCTGCCCTGGCGGGTAGGCCAGGGGAGATTGGAGATTGCCTGCCCTGGCGGGTAGGCCAGGGGAGATTTGATTCAGCGCCAAGCCCAGGGCCAGCAGCACGAAAGGCAGGGCCAGCACGTGAGGATGCACGTCGCCCAGCAGAAAGCTGAAGAAGGGGAACTCGTCGATCACCTCCCAATTGCCATTGGGGGGATTGCAGTTGCCAACTAGCAATCCCTGGAAGGAACAATCGTGGATCACGCGCGAGGCACGCCACCACCAGATGAAGCGCGTCGGAATCCAGCCGCCGGGAGTCGGTGGCTGGTTGATGTCAATTATGTCAAGCCAGCGCCAGAAGCTCGCCGGGAAGATCCCGCGGCTGTGAAACACCTCCAGCAGTCCCTCCAGGTTGCCTATTATCCCTACGAACAACGCCCCCAACATTCCGAAGCCAACGGCCCGTCCGGTCTCGTGTTGTTCCTCCCCGGTCGCCTGAGCGCGACTCACCACCAGGTTGTAAACCAGGCTGAAAGCGCCGGTCAGAGTCAGCGCCAAGAGCGTCGGGATGAAGAGATTGAAAGCCACGGTAGCCCGCAGGCCGGACAACCGGGTAACCATTGCCATCAGCACGTAGCCGAAGTAGTAGTAACTGATGCCAAAGCCAGAGAGCCACGGGTCCTGTGGCGGGAAGCTGCCGGTGCGCAGCGTAGCATTAGTGAAGGCGATCTCCATCCATTTTTCGCCGCCCGCCGTCTCCAGATTGGGATTGTAAGACTTGTAGACGGTCCAGCCGACCAGCGTCACGGCAAAGATCAATTCCACCGCCAGCCAGTAGGCAGTGTGCGACCGCAGCCAGCCCAGGATGGACACGTCTTTGCTATTCTCCCCCTGGCTGGGAGCGCGGCGACCGAGGTAAAGCCATAACCCTACCCCGGCCAGTAACAGCATGGCGACCAGCGTGCCTCCGACGCCATTGCGCCAAAAGCCCAAGCTGCCCCCTAACCAAAGCACGTAGCTGGTCAGCAGCAGGCCCAGGGGACGCGCAAAGGCGTAGCCCCGGTCGGGCAGATTGCCCAACAGCCGAAAGGCCAGCGGCAGCCCAACCAGGCCCAATAATTGCAGTAAAAGCCACCAGATAAGAACGGGTGTGTAAATCAAAGATTTATTGCTCCACTTTAACGGACTTGTTCATCAGGTTCTATTCATCAATCGCTGCAACGCCGGAGCGCTGAGCATCGACGTTACGAGCGCCATCACGATCAACGCCACAAAGATCCGCTGATCAATCAACTTATACTCAAGTGCCACAGAGGCCAGAATCATTTCCATTGCTCCACGAGCGTTCATTCCAAAGCCGACTGCTAGTGCTTCTCTGAGCGTCATCCCGCCCAGCCACGCACCAAGACCGGCGCCACAAATCTTACCAACACAGGCAATGAAGAGGACCAAGAGCACAAGCGGCAGGTCAAAGTTTGCAGCAAAGTCTGCCTTGAGCCCAATCGAGACAAAATACAAGGGAGCAAAAAAGCTGATCGCGAACTGATAGATAATCTCATGGGCGTGATTCTCTTCTTCATGGCCCTGACCTAGAGCGACACCGACCAGAAATGCGCCGAAAATAGCATGGATTCCTATAGTCTCGGCGAGAGCCGCCGCAAGCAGTACCAAGACCGTAGTTACCCCGATGAAGCCGCTGGGCCAGGCTATGGAAAACCGCAACCAGCGCAGGATGGGTTGACCTATCCAGTGACCGAAACTCAGGATCAGGGCAGAGATCCCTATTACCAGACCAAGCGTGGCCCACAGGCTTCTATTGGGGCTGTTCGGCACGAAGGTGGTCAGGATCACTGCAAAGAGCGACCAACCGATGAGATCGCTCATTGTGGCAGCCGTCATCACGATTACGCCCATTTCTTCCTGGATCAGATCAAGATCCATCAGAATCCTGGCAATAACCGGCAGCGCCGAAATCGACAAAGCGGCCCCTATAAAGACAGCAAATATCAAAGTTTTTTCGTGCGCTCGTGGACCCCATAAATGGGGTAGAAACAGGACTGATCCAAACCCAAGACTAAAGGGTACCAAGATCCCCAAAAGGCTCGTTAAGGCTACACTCAATCCTCTCCGCCGGAGATGAGCCAGATTCACCCCTAGCCCGCCGACGAACAAGAAAAACAACATCCCAATTTGGATCACTGCTTCTCGACTCGACGAGATTACATCTTCGGTCGGAAAGAGCCAGGTGTAGGCATTGGACGCGAGCGCGCCAAAGACAGTTGGTCCCAGCAAAATGCCCCCGGCCAACTCACCGAGCACGGCTGGCTGGTGGAGCTTGCGCATTACCTGTCCGAAAACCAGTGCGACGGTAACCATTATGCAAATCTGTAGGAAAAACAAAATCAACTCGTGGTGATTCATCCGCAATAGACACAGCTTTGATAACGTTGCCGCTCCCGCAAAATTGAATATACTATATAATCAGTGATCAGAAATTAGCGATAGTGACAGCCAGGAAATCTTTTATGTCTGACGAGCACCCACAAAGTCCTCACCCAGGTTCTGCGGGGTACCCACAAAGCAAAATCACTCCGCAACAGGCGGCTGATACTCGCGCCCGGCAGGCAGCAGAGATCGTGGACCGATTACGTGCGGTTGTCTCAGAGGTGTTGGCCCGTTACCCAGTGGACGCAGCCTACATTTACGGCTCCATTGCCCGGGGAACGCCCCTGCCTGATAGTGACGTGGACATCGCCTTGCTCTGGGACACACCACCCGCCCCCTACCAGCGGCTGCTGATCGAACTGGAAATCCAGGCCGCTTTGGAAGATGCCAGCGGTCTCACCCGGCTGGATGTGCACTCACTCAACGATGCTCCACTCAACGTCCGAGGCGAGATCCTGGGCGAAAGCATATTACTTTACTGTCTCGATGACGACCACCGCGTCGCCTTTGAGGTCAACACGCGCAAGCGATATTTCGATTTTCAACCCCTGGCCGCTCGATTGCGCCAGCGCATCCTGGCCCGTATCCGTGAGAAAGGGCTACGCTATGGTCAAGCCAGAAACCGTTGACTCGATTCTCAGCAATCTCCGTGGCTTTCAGGACAAACTAAACATCTTGGCCCAATCCGACTTCGAAGAGTTCGCACAGGACTTCACCAAGGTCGAAAGCGCCAAACACCTCCTACAGGTATCCGTTGAATGTTGCCTTGACCTGACCCATCACATCATCGCTGACGCTGGTATGCGAACACCAGCCGACTATTACGACTCCTTTGTTGTGCTGAATGAAGCCGGAATTCTGCCCGACGATTTTATGCCAACGTTGCGGCGCATGGTCA
>JAHELX010000415.1 GCA_024643945.1 Anaerolineales bacterium | reverse complement strand
CTCGAGCCGCCACCACCGCCACCACCGCCACCGCCGCCACCGCCGCTGAAGCCGCCACCGCCCCAGCCGCCGTGACTGCCAGATGAGCTGGGGGGCGTGCTGGCCAGCACGGTGCCGGCCGAACTGAGCATGGCTCCCAGGCCGGCGCTCATACTGGCCAGGGAAGTGCCGATACCCTGGCTCATCCCGGCCAGAGAGGGGGCTTTGCCACCTTCGCCGGCCAAGGTCCCGGGTGGTCCGCCCGCTTTGCCCACCGATTGTCCGGCCATCCCGCCGCCGTAGCCATAGCCATGTCCATAGCCAGGCACATAGACCGGGCCCCACCAAGTTGGCGCAGGCGCGTCCACCGCTGCAAACTTGTTAATGAGGTTGCGCTCCAGGCCAAAAGCCACTGCGTAGGGCAGGAACTGCTCGAATTTGTCCTTCACCGTTTCCAGATCGCTGTGTTTCTCGATGGTTTGCAAATAACGTTTAAAGGCCAGCCACTTGGCCGCTTCTTCGGCCCCTTTGGGCGTCTTGCGCGGCATGTAACGGCCGACAATCATCAGGCCTAGCATCGTCACCGCCAGAGACACGCCGGGGCAGGCCACCCAGGACGAATAGTTTCCCAGTAGTGTCAGGAACAAGAAGGCGATTATCACCCCAACGATCAACCCGGCCACGCCCAATCCTGACCAGATACGGCGCGTGGTTTGAGGGGCGCGGGGGAAGAAACCCTCCTTCACCATTTCCTGGTACAACTCCTCCCGCAATTCGGGGATGGCTGTGTAGAACTTCTGGCGCAGGTCGGACAGTTGTCGCTCCTCGTGCCTACCAAAGATACGCTTAATCAAGGTTTTTTCGTAGGGCCGGGTTGCTTTGCTGGCATCTTCCAGGTGGAAGATGAAATCGCGCCCGGAGCCAATGCCCAGGAAGCCTTCTTTCTTCTCCTCTTCCATGCGAAGTGCGCCCCGGTGCGCCAGGTCTACGATGCTGGCGATGATGTCCTTGACATCGGCCGTTTCGTCAACCAGGGTGCCGACCACCCCGGCAGGCAAATCGCTGGGGGGCTCGGCGATGTATTCGGCCACCATGCCGACTGGCCGGTCACGCCCCCGCGTGTACCACAGCAGATATACTGCCAGCGGTCCACCCACCAGTAACACTACCCCCAGTCCTCCGAAGATGACCGACAAGATCGGTCCCCACTGCTGCCGCTGGTCGAGAGCAGCCTGCCATGCGGGGGGACTGCCCTGCACCACGCCGTGGGGAAACTGCACTCTGACTTCCAGTTCTTTGTCGGCGGGGATGTTTTGTGCTTCGAACACTACCAGCCCCTGATCGGTGTAGGAACTGTTGGCTGATGCGCCATAGCTGGCGACAACCAGTTGGTTCTGAGGGAAGGTGGCCGGCAAGGTCACCGTCACTTTAGATGCACGGATGGGGAAATTGTGGTCGGACCCAATCGCTTTCCAATAGAGTTGATCGCCCCCAGAGTAGATGCGCAAACCCCCGATGACCCGGTAGCGCACGATGTAGGTGTGTGAGCTGTTGCTGGTCGGTGGGAAGTACCAGGTGACCTCTAGATTACCTTGGTTGGTCGCGGTGGTAAAGCCGTATTGGCTGGATGATGCTGGCGTATACGAGCGTTCAACCCCGTTGATGACCTCCGACACTTGCACGTCGGTGATGCGTTGCACCCGATCCAGCGGAATGGCGCGATAACCAAAGCGAAAAGTGCCACTGGTGAAAACAATCTGTTGGATCTCCTCGACGAGGATGTCGGAATTCTGCTGAACGTTGATGTTCACGTCGTAGCGCTGCCAGTAGAGACTCTTGTCTTGCGCCTGGGCGGCACCCCATCCCGCCAGGACGATGACGAGAGCCAGCAGCATTCCCAACCAGAGATGTCGTCGCATAGAAACACCCTCCCTACGGTAAGTGATGAACGAAATTGCCGAATAATCCAGTCGTTGGCTCAGATTAGAGGACAGGCCATCAAGTCGCCCTCTGAAAGTGGAACTGGTTCTATTATAGACGAATTAACTAAAAAAGAGAAGCAGTTAAATCGTACTAAAAGCTGACATTCTCCTGTCTCTTGCCCCCGTAACTGCTCTGCGAGGCTGAGCAGTTACTTGTCCCCAATCAAATATTCAGCGAACCAATCGGCCAGGGTGCGAGTAGTCTGGGGCAGGAGGATGAGGGTCAGGTGGCTGGCGTTAAGCACGATGGTCAACTGACTGGGGCCGGCTGCTACCTGGTGCAGGTACTGGCCATGATGCCTGAGGGGAGCAATGCCGTCGCGCTGGCCATAGACCAGGTGCAGGGGACAGGATACCCTGGCAATATGACCCGGCACGTCCATGCGTTGAATCAGATCTGAGAGGGCGATTTCACGTTTGCCCCGTCCGGCATGCCACGTCTGCCAGATTTGCCAGGCAGTGGTCTCGCGCATTAAGTCGAGAACCGGGCTGCGCAACGTGTGCCACACTTCGCGCCGAACCATTCTCCGCGAGTAGTGAAAAGCGACGGGCGTCTCGCAGAGGGCCAGGGCATCAGGGCGGGCGGTCACGGCCGCGTAAGCGCTCAGTGCGCCGCCCATGCTGATGCCCAGCAACCCCACGCGCTTCGCGCCTGGCCTGGCCCGTAGCCAGGCCAGCGCCGCCGGGATTTCGGTGGTGCAATCAGGCCAGCGCTGGGGAGTCGGGTTTTCGCCGTGGCCGGCCAGGTCAATGGTCAACACTGTAAGTCCGCGACTCAGCAGTGCGCCGATCAGCCGCCACTTGAAGGCAGTTTTGTTGTCTCCCGACCCGTGGATCAGACAAACGGCGCCGCCGGCTCCGACCGGCGGCGTGATAAGCAGGCCAGGTATGAGACGCTCCCCGTTGGGGATGTGGACTGCCTGGCAATGTCCTTCGGGCCAGTCTCCTGGGCGCAAAAAGCGGGTGGGGTCGAGGTGTCGCCCGGCCAGCGAGCCAACTGTCAACAGGCTGGCCAATGCCAGTGCGCTCGCTGGCAGGATCATGACGAACACCAGGAGGGTGGTGGGCAATAGATACGCTCCCGTGGCGAAGAGCGCGACGCCCACCAGGTATCCCAGCCATCGCCGACTCCCGGCCAGCGACACGCCGCGCAAGTCCATGCAGGCGGCAGCCAGTTGCATTAAGCCCAGGATCAACAACAAAGGGGCAAGGAAGCTCATAACGTCGCCGGTGTTGTTACGAAAGGCAGAGCCTCACCGGACATCCACCTCCCTGCAACAGGGGTACCCTGTCCATCCCCGGCAAACTGTCGCCAGGTCTACCGGCAGGATAAAGCCAAAGTGAGCTAATCCGTCGGCCAGCGCGCCCAATGGCAGGCCTACTACCCCTGTAAAACAGCCCTCGATGCGGGCTACGGGCCGGAAGCCAGGGTGCTGGATGGCGTAGGCGCCTGCCTTGTCCATAGGATCACCGCTGGCCACGTAAGCCTCGATTTCAGCGTCGCCGTAGTCGCGCATCCAGACCTCGGTCGTGCTCAGGTGGATGGCAGCCCGCCCGCTGCTCGCCTCGACCACCGTTACGCCGCTGTGCACAGCGTGGGCCCGGCCTCGCAGACGTTGTAGCATCTGCCTGGCGTGGGTGGCGTCCCGGGGCTTGCCCAGGATTTCATCATCCAGCACTACCACGGTGTCAGCCGCGACTACCAACTCTCCCCCCAGAACTTCGGCTGACTCCTCGCCCCGTTCGAGACGGGCCGTTGAGACCCCGCGGGCGACGGTTGCCGCTTTGGTGGCGCTCAGCCTCGCTACCAGCACGTCGGGCGTTTCGTCGGGGCGGGGGGTCTCGTCTATGGCGGCGCTGCGTACTATGAAGGGAAGCCCCAGTAACTTAAAAAGCTCTCGCCGTCGGGGAGAGGCAGAAGCCAAAATGATCGGCTTCTCCATGGTCAGCCGGTTTACTCCTCGGTCAGCCGGTTCTCGATCACTAGCCTGGGCTCAAAATTGTCCAGTTGCAAATACCACACGGCTGCGTCGACCAGCGCTTGCTGCGGAATCATACCCACCAGTTCGCTGCTTTCGATACCCACGCCGAAGCGCGTTGCCTCGCGCCGGATCATTTCTACCACGCGGTAGAGGGGCGTTTGGGTGAAGTCGGTTAGATTCATGCTGACCTGCGCCTTACCTTCGACGAGAAAACCTCGCGCCTTTACAAAGCGTAACCCGCCGTTGGAGTGACGCACTGCTTTGGCGATCTTCTCGGCAATGTCCACATCCCCGGTGGTGAGGTAGACGTTGTAGGCGATGAGGGGCGCTCGTGCGCCGATGGCGGTCACCCCGGCCTTGCCCACCCTCGCTGGCCCAAAGTCAGGTGTCCACTTTTCGTCCCGTCCCACATCGGCCTTCTTTTGCTCGTACTGGTGAGACTTGGGACGTATCTCTCCCAGGTTCACCCGGTCGGGACGGGTGGCGGCGGCTTCGTAGAGGTAGACGGGAATGCCCAGTTCCTCGCCAACGCGAGCCCCGAGTTGGCGAGCGATCGCTACACAATCATCCATTGTTACCCCGGCGATGGGCACAAAAGGCACCACATCGGTTGCTCCCATACGAGGATGCTCTCCCCGTTGCTGGTCCATGTCAATCAGTTCGGCGGCTCGGGCGATGGCGGCAAAGGCGCCATCGCCCACTGTCGCCGGGGGGCCGACAAAGGTGATCACCGTCCGGTTGTGGTCTGGATCCGATGAACGATCCAACACCTTCACGTCTTCAACGCTTTCGATGGCGGCGACAATCTGGTCAATCACCTCCGGTCGCCGTCCTTCGCTGAAGTTAGGAACACATTCTACAATCTGTTTCATTGATCAGCGACTCCTTTCTCGAGTAGACAGTAGACAGTAGACAGTAGGCAGTGGTCAGGGGGAAAATTGGATTTGCGCAAGTCAGTGGGGTGAATTCATAAGTGATCGCTCTGACTACTGTCTACTGTCTACTGGGTAATACTTCGCCTGCACAAAGGGAGCCAGGGCCATTGCCACCAGTTGCTGGTAGGCGGATTGGCGGTTGGATAATCCACCTGTGAGGATGCCGACGGCCCCCTGCGCCTGCTTGGTGTTGTGCTGGCCAGTGAGCCGGTCCATCGCCGGACCTAATTCGCCTCCGGCCCGCAATGCCTGAGCTACAGAGGGCGGCACCAGCATATGAACGCCACCTCCTACGCCCACCTGCCCATCAGGATCAACGATGACGCACCAGGCACAGGTCATCAACCCCATCTCTGTTTCTAGCATTCCCCCTTCCAGCCCGACACCCAGTTGAGCGCCGGAGGCGGCGAGCGTGGCCTGCGCACGGTTGAGCGCGCCCCGGCGCGTCTCGGCGTCACCCCAGGGTTGTGCCGGCAC
This sequence comes from Anaerolineales bacterium, assembly GCA_024643945.1. The sequence continues at coordinate 399 of JAHELX010000415.1, read as the reverse complement.
GCCCGAGCCAACACTCAGGCCGACGACTTTCGCTATGGGGAATGCTCGGGCAACTACCGCTTGTACGGCGGCGATTTTCACCGGGTTGGCGGACCCGACTGCAACGTATTGGATCGTATTCATGGTTGGCACCCTATGGCAGGCATTCTAACATCCTCCATACGCTGTGTCAACCCTCAGGTTAATGAGATGGGTGTGTTCAAAATGAGTTGTAGGGGCGGGCCTGGCGCCCGCCCGGGGCACCCGCAAGGGGCGCCCCTACAACCGAAATTGAATGCACCCAAATGAGATCGACCGCCAAATTGGAGAGAATTTTAGAGTAATTGCAAGTAAATTGGAGTTATTTGACGGAATCGTCGGAAAATGCGAGTCATTTGTAGTAATTGCAGAGTCCATGAA
>JAHELX010000414.1 GCA_024643945.1 Anaerolineales bacterium | reverse complement strand
CGAACCGGGCGATAAGAGACACAATCGTGCGGACGGCCAACCAGCCCAGAATGGGCATGAGAAACTGGAACAGGCCAAAATGGAAGGATAGGCGAAAGATCGGGCGGGGGAGACTGGCCTGGCGGGTGGGTCCGATGCCCAGTGACACGGCAAACGCATCCATTGCCATACCAAGCGATTAAGAGAATCGAGACGAACTCCAAAGGTTCACATCGTCTCCAGGCAGAGGTGGCCGGAAGCGCTAACAAGCGGTCCGGCGTGGATAGCCGGCCGGACAGGCGCGGGAGGTAGGCGCTAGTTTACACCAAAGGCGCGGAGAGCGCAAAAGGTACCGGTTGGGGATATGACTGTTCTGCCAAGGCAAGAATGGAGCGGGTGCCCTGGTACCAGGGCACCCGCTCGAGATTCAGATTGTCCAGGCTGACGTACCGGACTGAGTGCCAAACGGGCTGAGGCTAATCAAAGCTGGTTGAACTCGTACGATTCTACAGAGGAGGTGCCCTACGCAGTTGCCACGTCCCCGAAGCATCGGCAGAGTTCAAATTCAGTCAATCCCTGTTACGGGTTGGGCCCTTCCCCTTACTGTACCGTCAATTCGAAAATAGTGGTCGTCTGATAGGTTTGGCCAGGAAGCAGCTCGGTGGACGGGAAATCGAGGTGGTTGGGCGAGTCAGGGAAGTGCTGGGTCTCCAGGGCCAGGCCATCCCCCTGCCGGTAGGCGCGGCCGCTGGTGCCGTAGAGTGTCCCATCCAGGAAGTTGCCGGCGTAGAACTGGATGCCAGGCTCCATAGTCGAAATTTTCAAGCTGCGACCGGAACCCGGGTCATACAGGGTAGCCGCCACGATCAGCGATTTGTCATCGGGAGGTTTCCGGTCCAGGACCCAGTTGTGGTCAAAACCCCGGCCGAAGACGATCTGCTCAGCATTAGACCGGATACCATCGGCGACGGGTTTCGGCTTCCGGAAGTCGAAGGGCGTCCCTGCAACGGGCGGAATGTCGCCGGTCGGGATCAGGGTACTGTCAACCGGCGTGTACTTTTTGGCGTTAAGCATCAGGATGTGGTCGTAAATGGTGCCCGTTCCTTCGCCCGCCAGGTTCCAATACGAGTGGTTGGTCAGGTTGACGACGGTCGGGGCGTCGGTGGTTGCCATGTAATCGATGACGATCTGGTTCTGGTTGTTCAGGGTATAGGTGACGTAAGTGTCGAGGTTCCCGGGATATCCATACACACCCCCCTCAGGGCAGGAAGGGTTGGGCGCTGTGCCAGTCCAGCCGGAACCGGCGGGGCTGAGATGGTGGAGCGGGAGGACCACCCCGTCGGGACCTGCGCTCGGGCCCGGGTCCATAACAACCTCCCAGACCTGCTTGTCGAAGCCCTTGAAACCACCGTGCAGCGAGTTCGGGTCGTTATTGATGTCCAGACAGTAGGTTGTTTCGCCAAGCGTGAACACCCCCTTGGCAATGCGGTTGCCATACCGGCCAATGATGGCGCCGAAATAGGGGCTGTTCTTGGTTTCATAGTCCTGGAGATTGCTGAAGCCGAGAGCAACGTTGGCCATTTTGTGCTTGCGGTCCGGCACCTTGATGGAAGTGATGATGCCGCCGTAGGTGATGATCTTCACCTCCATGCCGTTGGCGTTGGTCAGGGTGTACTCCTCAACGGCTTTGCCATCAGAAGTGGTTCCATATGGCTTGTGTTTGATCATGCCTTCAGGTGGTTTGTTTGCGGCCATATCTCCGGCCACAGCCGTCGTTGGCCATGGAGCGATAAAGGCCAAAGCCAGGACGACGACAAGGCCCACAAAGACGAAGCGACTTAACAGTTTCATGGTTTTACCCTCCTATAAAGTTACCTAACGCGGTTGATATGCCTCCGGTAATTTGTACCGGATGATGCCAAGCCCATTTAGCACTTATTCATTAATAGATTCGCAGTTATTATCGGACAAGTACTTCGCAACTCAGTCGCTTTAGACTCTGGCTGAGGTCAGGGTGTTTGTATTTCCAGCCCGATCTGCGGGCGCTAGTATTAGCCGAATCCTGTCATCACCTCATTTCAACACTGGCGTGCATTTTGGCCAATGTTCCTGAAGGCTAGTCAGGTAGCCCGGGTAATGCACCGGTATAGATTGGAAAGGTATGCGACTGTCTGGAAGGAGTGGTAGAAACGGCGTTGAGTATTACAAAGGAGTGGAAGAATCAAGGGAGGGAACAAGTTACTTATCGTACTTATGAAAATTATACCACATGTTGGGCAGAATAGCAATGGCCTATATGCAAGCGGGTATATTTCGGTTGGGTGCGTTTCATCTCACTTGAGAATGGAGTCCAAAGCTTGCTTTGGTCCCTTCCAAACCAAGGTTTGGACTCCAATTTCTACCCTCCCCAACTTATTTGAAACACACCCAAGTCAGTTTGGGGCGAATGGCATAAGATGCCAGGTTACTGAGCCGGGATGACCCGCAGGTCCCGGTTGGGGAGGAGATCAGGGGATTTTTTACTTGGTGGCATGGCACCTGGCCTCAATCAGCGCTTACAATCCAGTAGGGCCCGTTGCAATCGCCAGGTAGTTCATAATGCAGTTGCCTGTACCTTTCCGAGTCCCAGCCCCCAGGGATTGGGCCGCCAGCGAGGACCACCTCTTCCCCGACGCGGGCCACCACTTGCCCCAATGCGTCCAGGATCTCGACCTCACCGTCCCTGACACGCGCCTCATAGTCAGGCGGCCACAGAGGCAGGTAGTCGATGAGACCGCTGTCGGACATGACGCGAGGGCAACGCTGGTAATCGTATAGCACCAGCTTGCCAATGAGCGGTGAATCACCTTCCGCCCATTCATCGAGCACCGGTTTCTTGCGCAGAAGGAAAAGCGAGCGCTGTGTGATTGAGATCACGTCCAGGGTGAACAGGTCAGAATCACGGCGCAGGTTGGGCCGTACTCCCTCACCGATGATCCAATAGGGTCCTGTGCAGTCGGCGGGTAACCCGTCGCGCACACAGTCAGCCAGAGACGCAGACGCCCCTATCCCGCCGCCCATGTATACCTCTTCTCCGACGCGGGCTACGACCCGGCCGGCCCCATCGAGGACTTGTAGTGTGTCGTTTTCGGACTTGAGGGTGAACTCGGGCGGCCATACGGGTAGATAACTGGCATCGCGAACTATCGAGTTCACGCGCAGACAGCCGTCGACCAGCACCAAGTCGCCGATCAACTCTGCGTCCATCACGACCCGGATACCTTCTACCGGCGCTTGACGGGGAAAGGCAACGCCAGGCACAGATGGGGGCGCGCAGATGTCGATCTCCTTCGCGCTATGGCCTGCGACGGCCACCAGTTCGACGTGGTCCGGTAGCTGGAGGTTGGCTTTGCGCAGTTCCCCCTCGAACCACGCCCGGTCGGTCACATACACCTCAACGCGGTTTCCCTTCACATTGAGGGCGGTGGTCACATCGAAGTCGAGCCTGTCGAGGGCTCGCACGGTTTCAGCCAGAGCGGCCTCGAGGGCAGAGAGGGTCGCGCTTGCAGTGCGCACCACGACAAGGCCGGCCCAGGGTTTCTCCTCGATATAGGGATGGATGGTTTGCTCGGCATCGCGCGTAAACTGAACCACGATGCGATATTCGGGCTGGTGCTCAACCCATAGCCCGGCAAAGGTATCTCGCTCATTGGCAGCCAATGCGGCGCGCAGCCTGCCAATATCGTCCTGATATCCTATGCGGCGCAGGGCATCATCGACTGAGATACCCATCTGGTCTGCCATCGTTTCGGCATCGCGCCGCAGGGCATCACTTATTTCCAATGATTCGGTGGTTGGTGGGGTGGATGGGGTAGACGTTGGGGCTAAACTCTCTGTCGGGGTCGAACAACCCACCAGCAGCACAAAAAGTAGAATCAGTCCCAGAACGGAGTTCGCCATGTCAACTCCTATAAGAATGACAAGGTGTACAAGGATAGGACGCAGTCTGCGGCTGAAATGTTCCGTGGGGGAGGCCGAAATTACCTTAGTTCATACGGGGCATGTCCCAGACAGTTACCTCTGCATCTATTTGCTCTTGTCCCAACGCCCTGGCCACCGAGATGCGGTGGTGGCCGTCTCGGACGAAGTAGACGTCCCCGACCTGGATCAGTTCTACCAGAGGCAGCGTTACCCCCCTCTGCCAGGCGGCAGCGACGCTCAGCCAGCGCTGCCTGTTGTGCGGCTGGAGTGGCTGGAAGCGTGCGTCTGACAGCAGACTGGCGCATGGCCAATTCTTGTTCTTAGTATAGCCAGCGAGCGACACGAGATTGTCACGAAGGGCGTCACGAAAAGCGTCACGAAGTCATTCATTGCCCACCTGTTGCGTTTATAGTACAATCAGTGCTAGCAGGAGGTAGTGTTGGCCCGGTTCAGGTTACCTGTGACCCTAAGGTTATTGTTGCTAGGACCCCCACAGATAGAGCGGGATGGCGTGCCACTTGAGGTCGACACGCGCAAGGCCATCGCGCTCATCGCCTATTTGGCTGTCACCGGACAGGTTCACAGCCGTGAGGCGCTGGCGGCATTGCTCTGGCCGGAGTATGAGCAGGACCGCGCCTACGCCAACCTGCGCCGTACTTTGTGGTCGCTCAACAAAGCCAGAAGAACGAACGATCTGCAGAATTGCTAGCTTTTGTCCTGGGCCATCAGGCCAGCAGCCGGCAGACGCAGAAGAGGGCGGAGCGTCTCCTGGCTGAGGTGACATCGCAACTCCCGCCTGAGGCAATGGCAACTATCCAGGAGAAAGGTAGGGGTAAGAAGCTCGGAGCGGTCGTGGACGAAGTTTTGTTGTCGTGATCGACTTGTGCTAGAATTGCGTCAAAACCATCTATAATGGCCATTGGATTGAAATGGAGGGAGATTTCGCTGGAACCAAACGAACTGGCTCATGCAATTTTTGATGCCGCTGCGGACAAGAAAGCATCCGATATTCTTATGCTTGACTTGCGGCCTGTGGCCCTCATCGCCGACTACTTTGTCCTGTGCAATGGGCAAAGTGCACGCCAGGTACGGGGTATCGCCGACGGTATTCTTGAGTCGCTAAGGGAGTTGGAGGAGCGCCCATTGCATGTGGAGGGCACGCCGGAGTCTGGTTGGGTGCTGCTGGATTTTGGATCAGTTATCGCTCACGTTTTTTCGCCTGAGTTGCGTGCCTATTATGCGCTAGAATCGCTGTGGAGAAAGGCACCGGTGGTGGTGCGGATGCAATAATTACAGGGGCAGGGGCGATGCCTGCCGCCTCTACAGGCAGGCGCGAGGCCTGCCCCTACAAGCAGGCACAGAACCTGCCCCTACGTGGTGTTGCTTTCCATTTGCTTTTGCCACGTTTCCCACAATTGGGGTAAGGACTGGGCTGCCGGCTGCCGTAGGCTCAAATCGACATAGTCTGAAAGCGGCGTAGGCTGCGGATTGACCTCCACCAACGCTGCCCCATTCTGCCCGGCGATGAGGGGAAGTGTGGCTGCCGGCTGGACGACGGCCGAGGTGCCGATGACCAGCATAATTTCGCAAGTGGCAGCAGCGGCAAAGGCGGCCTCCAGAACGTCGGCAGGCAGCGCTTCCCCGAACCAGACCACATCTGGACGGTGAAGCGCGCCGCAATTGGCACAACGAGGCGGGAGCTCGGGGAGGGGGGTCGTCCGATCTACTTGCTTTGTTCTCTCACGGATGCAACGCATGCGCCAGATGTTGCCGTGTAGCTCAAGCACGCGCTGGCTGCCAGCCAAGTGATGCAAGC
>JAHELX010000027.1:16902-22394 GCA_024643945.1 Anaerolineales bacterium | reverse complement strand
GCCAGGGCCATGTCGGTCCGCTTGAGTTGCTGGATGTTTGCCGGTACCTCCAGAGACAGACACGGGGCATCAAGATCAGTATGGAACGCCACGACCCGGCGAGACACCCCACATCCCTCAACCGCAAAAACTGGAGTCTGCTCCCCCCCTCCAGCCTCAACCTCAGCCTTAACCTCAGCCTTAACCTTAACCTCAACCTCAGCCTTAGCCCCGACCCATCTGCCCCGGATCCACCACTCGACCAGCACCCGGTCGGTGGGCAAACCTTCGTTGAGGTCGCCAAAGTGCTCACCGTAGATATTGCGCCAATAGGAGCGGCTGACGGCGCCCAGCTTGTGCATGTTCAACCGGGCGTTGGGGCTTTCCAGCGGGTCAAAGGTCCAGGTGATGAGCGATAGCCCCGCCGCCAGCGCCCGATCACGCTGGGTCCACTTGAGAGCCGTTGCCACGCCCTGGCTGCGCCATTCGGGGAGTACGCCCATGGTCTGCGAGCAGAGTTTGAGAGGGCCACCTGGTTCCCGGCCCAAGAAGCTAAAAATATAGCCAATCATCTGCCCTTCCTGGTCGAAAGCGCCCAACACCACGCCCCCGTTTTTGCTGGCAGTAAAAAGGACTGGCGGATATAGGCCGGTATTAGGATCGTCGAATCCCCAGACGGCCTGCTGAATCTGGCGAACTTGAAGGAACTCGTCGTATGTTTTTAGATCACGAATGGTGAAGGTTTCGGTTAGTGTTGCCATATAACGCCCCACGCTTGATCACAAAGCCGATTCTGCCGACCACACACACAGGCAGGATCAGACATCACCGGTCTTGAGATATCGGTCTTTCTTGGTTATAGCGATACTTGACGTATACGAATTGAACGATCCAAGTTTGTTTTGAGTCACCGAATGGAGGCGATGAAGCGGTCCAGCATTGCCTGGTCCCAGGTATTTGCTTCGCCTATCACCATTAACATCGCCGGGCCTCCCTTAGCCTGGAAAAGGCCGGTAACCTGCCGCATCGGCTCGCCATCTTCCGCGGTGCCCTCACGCACTGTCAAAGTGACCGGTTCCCCCCTGATGACAACCTGTTCCTGGCCTACAACTGTCATATTGGCCCCGCCCAGACCAATCTGCCGTGCCAATGCCTGCTTCATTTGCCGCTCTATCTCTTGTTGACTGAATCCCACCCCAGCCGGGAATTGTGCCAGCATGATCGCCATCGTGTCGGCTGCCGGGTCACGGGGACCGATAGCCACCATTTGCATACCCAGCACATTCATAGCGAACATCTCATCGTAACCGGGCGGCACATCATAGTCGGCAATTTCGCGCCCGACCGCCTGGACCCTGTCGGGATTGGTAATGAAGGCGCGCCCGACGAGGCGCGTCCCCAGCAAGGTCATGCCGAGTCCCGCCACGCAGCAGAGAAAGAGGACGATGGCAACGAGGATCAGCGCGATTCTCAGGCCTCGGCTCATAGGAATCCTCCAATCTCCCCTGGCCTACCCGCCAGGGCAGGCAATCTCTAATCTCCCAACTCTACAGCCCCAGCTTCTTCCACATCTCATCCACCCGGGCCTTGACCTCCGGGCTCATCTGGATCAGCCCCGGCCAACCCCGGGTATAGCCCTCCTCGGGCAACTTGCGGGTGGCATCGATGCCGATTTTACCACCGAATGCGAAGTGGTAGCTGGCGTGATCCAGGGCATCCGTCGGCCCGGTTTGAATGACGACATCCTGCGCCCAGTCCACGTTGTTCAACGCGTGGAACATGGCCTGGCGCACGTTTTGCACATTCACATCGGCGTCGAAGATGACGATGCACTTGGCGAGCATCATCAGGCCCAGACCCCACAGGCCATTAATGACCTTGCGCGCGTGGCCGGGAAACCGCTTTTTAATGCTGACCAGCACCAGGTTGTGAAAGACGCCCTCGGGCGGCATGTTGACGTCTACGATCTCGCCCATAAAGAGCTTCATCAGGGGGATAAAGAGGCGCTCGGTAGCCTTGCCCATCCAATAGTCTTCCATAGGAGGAATACCAACGATGGTGGTGGGATAGACCGGCCGGCGGCGGTGGGTGATGGCGGTGACGTGCAATACCGGGTAGTCGTCGACCGGGGTGTAGTAACCAGTGTGATCGCCAAAGGGTCCTTCAGGCGCGCGCTCATCGGGGTCCACATAGCCCTCGATGACGAACTCGGCGTTGGCCGGGACTTCCAGCGGCTGGGTGACACAGCGCACTAACTCTACCGGTTTGCCACGCAGCCAGCCGGCCAGCAGGAATTCGTCAATCCCAGGGGGCAGGGGTGCGGAGCCACACCACATCACCGCCGGGTCGCCGCCCAGGCTGACCGCGACCGGGATGCCCTCGACGCCCGTCTCCTGGGCCACACGAGTGTGTTCGGCGCCTCCCTTGTGCAGTTGCCAGTGCATGCCCAGCGTGCGCCGGTCGCGCACCTGCAGGCGATACATACCCACGTTGCGCGTCTCCGTGACCGGATCGCGGCTGATGACGCTGGGCAGGGTGATGAAACGTCCCCCGTCCTGGGGCCAGCATTTGAGGACGGGAAGCTTGTACAAGTTAACGTCGTCGCCGGTGTACACCTTCTCCTGGACCGGCGCCTTTTTGACGATGTTGGGCCGCAGGCCGACGGCCCTTAGGGCACCTAACATGTCATTGGCGCGGGCCAGCGCCGGACCCAATCCCTGAGGCAACTTGGGATCCATCAAAGCCGCCAGCCGCTGATTCAGTTCTTCCAGGTCGTCCACGCCCAGTGCCCAGGCCATGCGCTCTGGATGGCCCAGGCTGTTGATAAGCACCGGGAAGTCCGAGCCCTCCACGTTTTCAAAGAGCAGGGCCACATTTTGGTCCAGTGGCCCCTTGCTCACCCGGTCGGTGATCTCGGTAATCTCCAGCTCGGGGCTGACGCGCGTCTTGATGCGCTTAAGATGTCCCCGTTTTTCGAGTAGACTGACGAATTCGGACAGTTCGCTAAAGGCCATGAGTTCTCTCGTTCGATATGAGATGACGTTGAATTCTACCCCACGCCGCCGACGCGCGCAAGCTGGCTTGCCCTCGCTGCCGCTTTCTCATTTTGGCTCCGCCACCACGATTCTCCGATACGACCCGCAAAATACCCGGGCCAGACGACACTCTCCAGGCTCTGGGGACACGTGACTCGAGTTGGTGAGGGACCACCGGACCAAACGCCACAGATCTTGGAAGCCGCGTTGGAGTTTGCAAAAGTATAGGGATAGCGCCGTAAGCACCCTTCTAGGTCTGGATTCCTTTGGCTTTACGCTGGCCCTCTATCCGCGGCATCCCAAGAACTGGTCGGGCGCCGATTGCATTGAGGACACCGCCCCGATTTACCAATCTACCAATTTAGCGCATTACCAGCCCTTTATCCAGAAGTCACATACAAAAAATGTTGGACCCCTGCGTTTAATCCAGATAGGGACACTGCGCTTGATTCTGTTTTATGCCTGGCAGGGCACCCGTACACTTCTCACAGCGCAAAACTTCTCCCTCGCATTGGTTGCGTCAGCGAGATGTCCAAGTGAGACCTCGCTGGTGTGATAAGGGAATCCATCAAGGCGGTAAATGCCATGGAAGAAATTGAAAGAAACCCCAACGAACAGCCTGAAGCAGACTTACCACCAGACGTAGAAAAGACCGCCGATGATTTGCAGGTAGAGTGGGCTAAAGAAACGACTTCATTTGCGATTGCTGGCTTTTGGCGTAGGTTTGTGGCCTTTAATGTGGATGTATTCATGATAGCAGTTCCTCTGATCATCTTAGGTTTTGCATTTCGCGACCTCGCCTTTTCGTTAGGCCCTTGGGGGCGCATCATTGGGTTTGGCATTATCTTTCTCTACTGGGGATATTGCAACTCAGAGCATAAAGCCGGTCAAACAATTGGCAAAAGGGTAATGAAGATAGCAGTCGTGGATAGCAATGGGTCTTATCTCTCAATGAGCAAGTCAATGCCAAGGGCTTTCGTCCTGGTTCTTATCGGGCTCCTAAACCGTTGGGAGGTACGCCTACTTCTAAAGCCGGTATTAGCCATCATTGCCACTACCATCATCTTTGGTGGTGGTTTGGCGTTGCTTTATGGCCTTGTCTTCAACCGCAAGACGCGCCAGGGCATTCACGACTTGATCGTTGGTTCGTATGTGGTGATGGCTCCACCCAACCCTGATTCCGCTGCGCCGAAAATGCCCGTCATGCACAAGCGTATCACCCTCGGCCTTGTGAGTGCCGGCTTGTTATTGAGTCTTGCCGGCCTGTTTCTGCCAGGTGCTAATCCCACCTTTGGAATTTTAGAACCAAGAGAATGGGAGGAAGTTCAAGAACTACAAACGATTCTGGCGCAAAGAGACGAATTCTTTAGTGTGCGGGTACAGCGCCTCAACCGGCAGCAATTAGGCAAACCGACGATTTGGAAAGACCTTAACATCGAGGTCTGGGCAAAAAAACCCTGTGGCCGTGATCCAGAATACTGTGACCAATTGGTGAACGAGATAGCGCATATCGTATTTGAACAATACGCAGGGATTGATCACTTATCTGGAATGCGAATAGCGGTTACCAATCGCTTTGACCTTGGTCTGGCAAATGGGCACTTCACGCGGCAAACGTTCTGGAGCATTGAGGACTGGCGCCAGCAATTGGAGCAGTCTTTTCCCAAAAAAATATCTATCCGATCAAACAACTGGACCTATCAACGCAAGAATGTGAACCAGTATTAGCCATGCTACATGGGCAATAGGAGCAAGGGCGCATGCAACAGAGTACCCGTTTCCAAGAAGATGACACTGAGCTTATCGTATACGCTATGCAACGCGCAAAGGAGGGCGGTTCTTTGCAAAGCGTAACCCAGGACTTGATTAGGCTCAGGATTCCTCATGAAAGAGCAAAGGCAATAGCCACCGAAGTTTGTTGCGCCAAGCAGGCCGCCTATCGCCGGCAGGGATGTATTACCTTCCTGTTCGGATTGTTCTTCCTGGCAATAGGCATGGGAATTACCTGGTGGACATTCTCGCAGGCTGTTCAATCAGGCGGCCGAGTTTATCTGATGTATGGCGCAATCGTAGTTGGCGCCCTCGGCGTCTTACGTGGCCTGTGGAGAATGGTTGCAGGATAATCATCTTTATAGACAGAGTGAGGAAGACTATCGAAAATAACCACGAAGGCACAAAAAAAGCATTAAGAAATCTTTGTGCCTTCGTGCCTTCCCCAGGAGGGACCTATGGGTCGTGGTTATTAAAACCACATGGATTGAATTTTCGGACAGCCCTCACTGGGTTTATGATCGCCAGGCCAACGCTACAACTCGAAGACTTGCCCCCGCTCGGGCGCGTCCACTTGCGGCACGCCCTGCTCGCGGAGCGCTTCGGCCAGGGCCTGGGTGCTTTCCTCCTCGCCGTGAACCACAAACACCCGCTTCAGGTTCCCCTGTTCCTGGACGCGAGCCGTCCAGTTCAAGAGTTCGTTCCGGT
>JAHELX010000027.1:0-16802 GCA_024643945.1 Anaerolineales bacterium | reverse complement strand
TGCTCGCGGAGCGCTTCGGCCAGGGCCTGGGTGCTTTCCTCCTCGCCGTGAACCACAAACACCCGCTTCAGGTTCCCCTGTTCCTGGACGCGAGCCGTCCAGTTCAAGAGTTCGTTCCGGTCGGCGTGGGCGCTGTAACCCTCAGCCCGCCGTATCTCCGCTTTGACGTGATACTCGTCACCGAAGATGGGGACCGGGTCTTGCCCTTCCAGCAGCTTGCGTCCCAGCGTGTTTTCGGCCTGGTAACCGACGAACATTACGATGGTGCGTGGGTCTTCGATGTTATTTTTCAGGTGGTGCAAAATCCGCCCCGCCTCGCACATGCCCGAGGCGCTGATAATGACGGCCGGCGTGGTCAGATTGTTCAATCGCTTTGAGTCTTCCACACCCCGGATGTAGCGCAGGCGCTTGAAGCTTAGCGGGTCACGGTCGGGTTCGCTCAACATGGCGTTCAGCGCCTCTTCGTCGTAACACTCCGGGTGCAGGCGGAAGACCTCGGTGACGTTCACGGCCAACGGACTGTCCACGAACACGTCAATCGGCGGCAATTGGCCTTCTTCCCACAGCTGGTCCAGTCCGTAAGCCAGTTCCTGGGTGCGCCCCACGGCAAAGGAGGGGATGAGCAACTTACCTCCCCGGTCGTAGGCCTCCTGGACGGCCTGACGCAACATCTTTTTGGCTTCGCCGGTCGACTCGTGGAAGCGGTTGCCGTAGGTACTTTCCATGATGACGAAGTCCACGTCTTCGGCCACCTGGGGGTTGCGCAGAATGGGGAGCCCTTTACGCCCGATGTCGCCGCTGAAGAGCAGGCGGAATTGACGACCTCCTTCCTTCACGTCGATGACAACAATGGCCGAGCCCAGGATATGCCCGGCATCGCGGAAGTGAACTTGCACACCAGGGACCGGCTCGAAGGGGCGGCCGTATTCCACCGTGCTAAAGTGGGTGAGGGTATCCATGGCGTCCCGACGCGTGTAGAGTGGCTCAAAGAGATTCCTGCCTTGCCTGGCCCGGCGCTTGTTGACGTAGGCCACATCGCTTTCCTGGATGTGCGCCGAGTCGAGCAGCATATAAGCGTCCAGGTCGCGTGTGGCCGACGTGGCGTAGATGGGGCCACTGAAGCCAGCCTTGACCAGCGAGGGCAGGTTGCCGCTGTGGTCGATGTGCGCGTGGGATAGAATCACGGCGTCAATCTCCCGCGCATCGAAGGGCAGGTTACGGTTGCGCTCGAACGCTTCCTTGCGCTTGCCCTGGTAGAGACCGCAGTCGAGCAATAACTTATAGCCATTCACGCTGAGCAAGTGCATCGAGCCGGTGACGGTTTGGGCCGCGCCCCAGAACTGAATCTGCATGGATCCTCCTCCATTGATATAATACCCGCAGCGTTGGGTATAAATTGTTATAGCACACGGGTTTAATAACCAGGAAACAGAGGTGCATTCTACCCCACGCCGCTGGCGCGCGCAAGTCGGCGTATGGCATGTCCCCTTTCCCCTGTGCAGCCCCGTGGGGGGCTTTCCCCTGTGCAGCCCCGTGGGGGGGCTTCGCTCGGGACCATTGGGCGCTCGGGACCGTGGGTGGGGGTTGCCCCAACGATAAGAGCAAACCCCTTGACACCCCAGATATGCTGGGTTACAATGCTATCAGTTGCTCAAGTAGTTAATTAAACCAGAGGAGAACAGCATTTGACCCGGGTGTCCTCTAGATCTAAGTGCGCTTGTAGTCTCTGATTCAGAGGTGACACCTTTGGAGATGACGTGGAGAAGACCCAGTGGCGCACATTGACGTAACGTCCTATGTCGCCGCCTGGCGCGAGCGGCGGAGGCAGGAGCGGAAACAACTGACCGAACGGCTGGAAATGGGACGAAAAACCGCCGTCCGATGTGCGGGATTTCTGGCCAAGCGATACAATGTCCATCGAGTCTACCTTTTCGGCTCGATGTTGGGAAGCACGATTGTCCACTACCGATCTGACATCGACCTGGCGGTGGAGGGCCTGCCGCCTGAAAAGTATATCCGCGCGCTGACTGAGGTCTGGGCTCTTTTGCCGCCAGGATTTGAACTGGACCTGGTGCCGTTGGAAGACGCACACCCGGAGATGGTCGAGCGGATACGAAGCGAGGGTGAGGTGCTGTATGAAGCCGAAAAGATTCGCCGGACTCAGAGCGGACATCCAGCTTGAACTGAGCAACCTGGAACGGCTGATTGAAGAAACGAAGATACTTCCGACAGATACCCCTGAGAACATACTCATTGTTCGAGGCGCGGCTAGTATACTTCATGACTTCTATTCAAGCATAGAGAAGATTTTTGAACGTATCGCCCTCAACTTGGATGGTGATCTCCCTCGCGGCGAAGATTGGCACGTGCAACTGTTACACCGGATGTCAACTTCAGTGCCAGATGTGCGCCCCCCGGTTATCACGCCTGATCTCGAATCAAACTTGAGCGAGTATCTGCGCTTTCGACACGTGTTTCGCAATGTCTATGGTTTTGAGTTGAAGTGGCATCGCTTAAGAGAATTGGTAGATGATATGCCGGGAGTCTATTCTGAATTGCGCAGTCAGATTGATGTCTTTTTGAGCTTCCTGGTCGATCTTGACCAGGCTATCTCGGACTGATGGGTACTCTTTACCTGGTCGCTACCCCGATTGGCAATTTGGAAGACATCACGCTGCGCGCGCTGCGAATGCTGCGCGAGTGCTCCCTGGTCGCCACCGAAGACACTCGCACCACTGGCCGGCTGTTGGCCCACTTCGACATCGAAAAACCACTGGTCAGCTATTACGAACATAACAAGCTGGCCCATCTGCAACGTGTACTGGCGGCGTTGGAGACCGGCGACGTGGCCCTGGTCTCCGAAGCAGGCACCCCCCTTCTCTCCGACCCAGGTTACGAACTCGTGCGGGCAGCCGTCGAACGTGGCTTTCCGGTGATCTCGATTCCCGGCCCGTCGGCGCTGACGGCCGCCCTGCCCCTCAGCGGTTTGCCCATGGATCGCTTTCTCTACCTGGGCTTTCTGTCTCGCAAAGCGGCCGACCGTCGCCGGGCACTGGCCGAGGTGGCCGAGATACGAGCCACGCTGGTCTTTTTTGAAGCCCCCCATCGCCTGCGTGCGGCCCTGGCCGACGCGGTGGACATCCTGGGTGGCGACCGCCGCTGTGCCGTCTGCCGCGAGCTGACCAAGCTGCACGAGGAAGTCTGGCGGGGCACGCTGGCTGGCGCCAAGGCCGAGTGGCGCGAGCGCGAGCCGCGCGGCGAATTCACCTTGGTCGTGGAGGGCGCCCCGGAGCCCGGCCCCTGGGACGAGGATCGGGTACGCTCGGCTTTGGCCACCTTGTTAGCCCAAGGCGTCAGCCGCTCCGAAGCAGCGCGGCGTTTGGCCCGACAGTCGGGCTGGTCAAAGAGTGATGTATATGCTTCCTGGCCCGCCGGGCGGAGCCATCCGGAGTAAATTGGCTTCGCGGTAGACACGTGGTAAAATGCAAAGGGCGAAGTTATTAACGAACAAGTGCTTAGTCAATCAGGCGAGGCAGTTGGATGGCTCTATCAAAAGCAAGTGCACGGCGATTAGCAAGCAATGCAATGGACATGGGAGCGGTGGCACTGCGTGGCTCCCTCTCGCTAGATGGAAATGGCGAATTCACCATCAGTGACCGCAACTTATCGGAGTGGCTGAGCCGGTACGCGGGGCAGGAAGTGATCGTCATCCTGGCTCCGGTAGATACAAACTTCTTTGAGGAACGCCATCAATGTGGTGTTTGCGGGCGTGACTACGAAGGGCCGGAATGTCCTCATTGTGCGGAGGTCCGCGCCCGACTTCGAGGACGATAGGACAAACGAACACCCCGGCAGGCGCCGGGGTGTTTTTTTGATTGGATTGATCAGGAGATATCAACTCAATAGTTCCAGCAATTCCTCAGCTATTTGCCGGGACCGGTAACGGAGTGTGCCTAAGGGAACGTTGGAGCTGAGCGCCAGCGAAAGTACCAGCCCCTCAGATAGACTTAGGGAATACAGGCGATATTCGGCCCCTTCGTGCATGCTTTGCTCAAAACGACCCTCCGGCTCACCCAAAAAGGCGGCAGCTCGGGCCGCGGCATCGGTGCTCTCGGCGACCAGCTTGGCCAGTTTGGCCGTCTGTTCCAGCCCCAACAGGCCCGCAAAGGCGACAGGTTGCGCGCCGAGAGTCACCATAACCGACTCGGCCCGCACTTCACGGTTAAGACTCTTGAGAAGCTGTACAATCTGCTGCTCTTTAGCCTGCAATCTGGCCATAGTCTCTGAGGAATAGGCCGGTGCTTTGGGGAGCGAAGATTCTATTACGGAGGGCGTGACTGTCTCTTCATCTTGCAGGGGCTCCTGGACGACAGGGGGAGCAGGCGTGGGCTCTCTGACTGATACCGCGCTGGACCGAGCGGGCACGGCGACCTTCAGTTCAGGTACCGAGGGGGTAGAAGATGCGCGCACGTCGGCGCCCAGAGCCTGGCTCACGATGTTGGGCAGATCCCCCACGAAAAAAGGCTTGGGCAAGATGCCCTGTATCTTAAGATCTTGAAACTCATTGAGATCTTGCTGCCCAAAGAGAGGGATGACCATCAAACGCATTGACGGTTTGGCCTCTCGAATCGCCTTCAGCAACGTGACCGGATCAACATCCGGCAGCCCCATGTCCACGACAACAAGGTCGAAGGGGTGTTCCACAACCGATTCGAGGGCGTCGCTCCCGGCGTGCGCCAAGGTTACCTGATATTCGCCAGTGGTTTCCAGGCCTTCTTTGAAGATGGTGGCGAAGGCATGATCACTGTCTACGACAAGTATGCTGTATGCCACGGTTCCTTCGTTTCAGGTGAGGTAACTACTCAGGCCAAATAACCCTTGCGAAAGTTGATGAGAGTTTTCAGAGCGAAAATGCCTTGGCCTACCGAAAACCGCCCTGTTAGCAAGGCTATTCGCAACCTTCGCAAGGTTAGCTGAGTAGTTACCAGGTGAGATTAAATGCCTACAGTCCGATTGTACTGATTTTCCAGTCAAAAGTCAATCAGCTTAGATCGAGTACATCTATGCTTATCCTCCGCCTTTTGGCGTCAGTTGCGGCGCCATTGTATCACGATTTGACACAAGATACAATGAGGCAGGCGGCCTAAGGACAACATTAACGTTGGATTAGAGAATGCCACCCGCTGACTCAAGGCCTTGACAGTCACAGATTTAGGCTTTATCATGATCATAGGCATACAAGCGATATCAATCGATTGGCTAGGCATGTTGGATGGAATATAAAGATTATTATAAGACTTTGGGGGTCAGCAAAAACGCCACGGCTAATGACATCAAGAAGGCTTACCGAAGGCTGGCCCGCAAGCACCACCCCGATGTCAATCCCGGCGACAAGAAAGCGGAAGAGCGGTTTAAAGAGATCAACGAAGCCTACGAAGTGCTGGCCGACCCTAAAAAACGCGCCAGATATGATCAATTAGGGACAAGTTATCGAGGATGGCAGCGACAGGGCGCGCCTGGCGGCTTCGACTGGGGTCCCTGGACAAGCGGCTTTCCCGGCAGCAGCCGCGTAGAATATGAAAGTGCCTTCGATGACCTCTTCGGCCAGGGAGGCTTCTCCAATTTCTTCAATGCCATATTTAGTGGCATGGGAAGGGGGAGCACTGGAGCGCGTACTACTTTCCGTCCAGGGCAGGACTACATTCAGCCGATAGACGTGACATTGGAAGAAGCCGGTATGGGCACCACACGCGTTCTTCGGGTTGACGGCAAGCGACTCGAGGTGAATATCCCCTCTGGCGTCAAGACTGGCTCGCGCGTGCGGGTGCCTGGCAAAGGAGGCGCTGGCTACGCAGGCGGTCCCAGGGGTGACCTTTACTTGAAAATCAAGGTTATGCCACACCCCACGTTGGAGCGAGTAGGAGATGATCTTTACTGCACCCTATCGGTGGACCTTTACACGGCAATCCTTGGTGGGACTGTGCCAGTGCCTGCGCTCAAAGGACTTCTCAGCCTCAAGATCCCGCCCCAAACACAGAATGGTCGTACCTTCCGGCTCAAAGGTCAGGGGATGCCATCTCTTAACCAGAAGGGTGCATATGGCGACCTTTTTGTCAAAGTTCAGGTGAAGTTGCCGCAGAGCCTGAGTGAAAAGGAGAAGAGGCTATTCGGAGAATTGGCCCGCTTACGGAGCGCCAGGCAGAGTTGAGATTATATGATCCGGTATACGAGACGATAACGTCGAAGTGGGAATAGAAGATAGCCAAACGTCGTATTGACCATCGTGCGGGATGGCAATGAGCAAGAAACTGTGGTGACGCTCGGAGAACGCCCCGCGCGCTAATCACGCATTTATATGGCCATTAGGCCCCAAAAACTAACGCCATAGGAGGCAAAGATGATCACTCAAGCTGAACTCCAGCAGTTGATTGACTTTGAACCAGGCGAACATATGGCTCTCAGCCTCTACCTCAACGTAGACCCCAGCCGACGCAACAAAGACAAATACAGGCTATGGCTGCGTAGCCTCTTGAAAGAAGTCTCAGGCGAGGCCGACCCGGCCGACATCGAGCGAGTCGAACGTTATTTTGACTTTGAATACGATTGGCAGGGTAAGAGTGTTGCTTGTTTCGCCTGTAGCAAGGCCGGCTTGTGGCAGGCCTTTTCGCTAGCGGTGCCGTTGGACGACAATGTGTTCGTCGGTGATCGGCCTTATATCAAACCCCTCACGGACCTGATGGACCGCCATCAGCCCTACGGTGTCGCACTGGTTAACCGGGAGGAGGCACGCCTGTTCCGAATTCACCTGGGCGAAATCGTGGAGACTGCCGGCACGTTAGGCGAGGGGACCAAGCGCCACAAACAAGGTGGTTGGGCTGCTCAAAAGCTCCAGCGCCATGAAGACGTCCAGGCGAGTCACAACCTGCGCTCAGCGGCCAACGTTGCTATAGATTTCTTTCAGCAAGGGCAGTGTCGCCGTCTGGTATTGGCCGGCACCGAAGAAACTGTATCGCAATTCTACAGCCTGTTGCCCCGCGCCTGGCAGAATAAAGTAGTAGGCAGCATACCTATGGATATGAACGCCTCAGAAACGGAGATACTGACCAAGTCGCGATCGGTTATCCGCGAGGCGCTGGCTCAAGAACAGACTGAGTTGGTAGAGCGCATGATCACCGCCGCAGCCAAAGGTGAAGGTGCTGCCGTTGGGCTGCCCGATACCCTGACTGTCCTGCAAGAAGAGCGCGCCCACACGCTGGTAGTGGCCGAGGGCTTTAGCGCGCCGGGGTATCGTTGCCCCAGTTGCGGCTACATCGCTGCTGACGGAAATGGAGTCTGTCCCTACTGCGGCAGTGACATGATCCACGTGGACGACACTGTAGAGTATGCCGTGAAACGGATACTGGAACTGGGCGGTCAGGTAGAATCTGTGCGCGACAATCAGGCCCTGGTAAAAGCCGGGTCCATCGGCGCCGTACTGCGCTACTAGCCTCAGTCGAGGTATCAAATCGGCGAACACCTGCCCCACCGCAGGTGCGGGTCGGCGAATCAGCGAATCAGCAAATCTGCCATACAGCGCACCCTCATTCTGCAGATTTGTAGACCCGCACCTGCGATGGGGCTGGTGTTCGCCGATTTGCTGCTTGTCGAGTTGTTGAAACGTTGAGACACAAAAAGCATCTAAGGACTTAGAAGATATGGCCGACGGAGATGCCTTTCTCAAAAAACTTCAGGCAGGCGATCCGGTCGCCTTCGCGGAATTTGTAGAGGAGAATCAGAGCAAGGTCTATAACCTGGCGCTGAGAATGTTGAACGATCCACAGGATGCGGAGGACGTGCTACAAGAGACGTTTTTGAATGCGTACAAGGCGCTGCCCAATTTTGAGGGTCGCTCCAGCTTGAGTACATGGGTCTATCGGATCGCCAGCAATGCCAGCTTGATGCGCTTGCGCAAGAAACGGCCCAATACGGTGTCTGTGGACGAACCGGTAGAGCTGGATACTGGAGATAACCTTCCTCGCCAATTGATGGATTGGTCAAGTATGCCGGAGGAGGAACTGATTAACAATGAGTCGCGCCAGGTGATGGACGAGGCAGTGACTGAACTGCCTGAATCATTGCGTATCGTTTTTATTTTGCGGGACATCGAGGGACTGTCAACGGCAGAGACGGGCGAAGTATTAGGCCTGTCGGAAGGCGCAGTCAAGACCCGATTGCACCGAGCACGCTTGTGGCTGCGGGACAGGCTGTCGGCCTACTTCGCAGAACGAGTACATTGAAGCCTTGGGAGTGTGTCTGAAAAGTTGTGGGGTGGGCTTTCTAGCCCGCCTGAGCCCACCCCAAGACTTTTCGGATAGCTTCTGAAAGGATAACACTTACAGGCGGGCCTGCGGCCCAAGGAGAGTATCATGCCCAGTCAAATGTGTAGAAACTTGCTGAGCCAATTGTCGGATTATATAGATGGGGATCTCGAAGAGGCGTTGTGTGCGGAAATCGAGCAACATATGGCCAATTGCCCTAATTGCCGGGCCGTGGTGAACACCATGGAGAAGACAATCACACTCTATCGCAGCACCGGCCGCGCCGAGGTGCCCCAGGATGTGCAGGATCGCCTCTACAAGGTCCTCAAGCTGGATCAAATCGTTCACAATACCTAAGTGCATCCCCTGCCCATTTGCTTTACGCTTCTAATTCGGGTAGAATCACTCCACTATGAGCAAAAAGAAACAGACTCAATTTTACCTGCTCACCCTCGGCTGTCCTAAGAACGTGGTTGACTCCGAGGGGATGAGCGAATTACTGGCTCTGGGCGGATACCATGCCACTGACGACCCGGCTTATGCCGATGTCCTCATCGTCAACACCTGCGGCTTTCTGGAGGCAGCCAAGGCTGAGTCCATCGGCGCCCTGCAAGAACTGGCTGCAGCGAAGCGGCCGGGGCAGGCGTTGGTGGCGGCTGGCTGCATGGTCCAACGCTTTGGCCCCGATCTTATCCGCGAAGTCCCTGGCCTCGATGGGCTTATCGGCACCCGGAGTTGGCCCGACATTGTCCCCTTTTTGCAGAAACTCCGAGCGGACCCCGCACCTCCTAATAAGCGCACAAGCGGAAGGCGCGGGGCAGGTCGCCGTCAGAAGCCGATCTTTCGCCTGCCTGAGACGGGGGATGTGCCCGTCGAGAGGGTGGCCCTAAGTCGCACTGGTCAGGGGCCGCGGGCTAGCGCTTACCTGAAGATCAGCGACGGATGCTCTGCGCCCTGCGCCTTCTGCACTATCCCTAGTTTCAAAGGCCCGGGGCGTAGTCGTCCCAGGGAGCTGACTCTGCGCGAGGCCGGATCATTGGTAGCGCAAGGCGTGCAGGAACTTATCCTGATCGCCCAGGACACCACCGCTTACGGGCGTGATTGGGGCGAGCAAGACGGTCTGCCGGTCCTCATCCAAGACCTGCTGCGCGCTGTTCCCGAGCTGCGTTGGTTGCGGGTGATGTACGCCTATCCTGGCCACGTCAGCCAGCAATTGATCGACGTAATGGCCACCCACCCCCAGGTGTGTCATTATCTGGACCTGCCGCTCCAGCACGGTCACCCCGATACCTTGCGGCGCATGCGCCGTCCCCACAACGTGGAGAGATTGTTGCGCTGGATCGAGTCCTTCCGGGCGGCTATGCCCGATGCCGCTCTGCGTACCACCTTCATCGTCGGCTACCCAGGCGAGACGGAGACTGAATTCCAAGGCTTGCTAGACTTTATGCAAACGGTCCAGTTCGACCGGGTAGGTATCTTCACCTTCTCTCGCGAGCCGGGCACGCCCGCTTACGAGCTACCGGACCAGGTACCAGAAGAGGTGAAGCAAGAACGTTACCAACGAGCAATGGAGCTGCAGCAAAGCATCAGCCTGGCCAGGAATCAGTCCCAGACAGGCCGACGGCTGGAGGTTCTGGTGGATGGTGCTGGCGATGGCGTGAGCATTGCCCGCTCTTATCGGGATGCGCCGGAGATTGATGGCTTCGTCGTCATTGAGGAGGAACTGCCGGTGGGCGAGATGGTGCCGGTACTGGTAACCGGGGCCATGACCTACGACTTACTGGCCATCTCTGCCGATCAACCGATTATGGTGATGTGACGCCCGGGTTTACTGGAGTCCAGCGGAATAGGTAATGAAGGGCCACCAGCTATTGGTGGCCCTTTTGATGCATTGCCAGGTTTCCCCATCGGGGAAGGGATACCTTAATCTCAGGAACGCCCTCCCCCCAGCAGACCGCCCAGACAGCCAGAACGAGACTGCAACGTTAGCATACGTTGCATACCTTGCAGACGTGCCTCCACCTCGGCGCGCAGTGACTCACGCCGCGCTTCTTCGTCGCGCCGAAGTTGGGCGATCTGTCGCTCCAGCTCCAGCATCCGCTCGCGCATGCGTGCGTTCTCTTCCTTGAGGTTAAAATTATCCTGGAGAACCACGCCCAACAGTTCCCGGTTGGCGGCCTGGCTGTTCAGTACTGCCTGTTGGCTGTCGGCTACGTTGTGCAAGGTATCGGCCAGAAAGGTCATGGCCGGAGCCAGGGGCAATGCCGCGCCGGCAGCAACCACGCTTCCGGGACCATCTGACTTCTCGGCGCGTAGCTCACTCAACTGCTGGCGGACCTGCTCGTAGGTCGCCCCTTCGGCCATCAGCCCCTTGACATTGATCAGCGTTGCCAGATCTTCCTCGGAGTAGCGACGATGCTGCTTCCCCTCGGATGAAGCGGCTTCTGACGACAGAAACTCTGAGAATTCCTCGGACCAGCGGCGCAGGGTGGAGGGAGAAACCTCCAGGCGCGAAGCCACTTCCTGCGGTTGGCGATAGCGAGACGTATCAGTCATTCCTTCCTTCCTCTGCTTACGCGGTATAAGATGACTATTTAAGCCCTCACACTTTACTCGTCATCGAGCACGCGGTAACTGGCGTCCACCACTTCACCTTCGGGCTCAGGGGGCATACTCCCCGCGATATCGTCACGGTGGTGTTGCACTACGCTGCGAGGACTCATCTCGATGAACAACTTGAATCCCAATAAGATGATCGCCAGGTCATCAAGCTGGCCCAACCCCAACACCGGGTCAGGCACCAGATCAATGGGGGAGATCAAATAGAGGAGCGCCAAAGGCGGGATGAACTTAACCCAGGCGGGCACGTTGCGATCGATCAGCAATCGCCAGACCAGCCTGGCTTGAGCGATGATTTCGCTCAAGAAACCAGCCGCACGTTTAACGTCAGGCGTTTGGCCCTGTTGTGTCACGTCCTATCCTCCCAATATTCCCTCCAATCAACCACGCAACGCTGAGTATTATAGCCTTACCTGGTGAATTTAGCAATTGTTTCGCCCAGACATATGAGCGTTTTAAACTCGGCCTGTGAGCGTTTGTAATCCATCTGGTGCCAAGGGTGAGTGATCTCACCTCTCTGGCTTTTGCCGCGCGGCGCAGCCCGGGCTATAATCAAGGCCATGGCGAATGATGAAAAAGACGCTGCGCGAATCCTTAGTTGATTATGACATGGCGACGCTGCGCGCTTTGGCCGATGTGCGGGGCGCAGTGTTGACCAGCACACATCAGGAGACAGCCGCCGATGAACTGGCAGCGCAACTCTCCACTCTGGCCTCGCTGGCCATTGCCCTCACCGATCTCTCGCCGGCCGAGACCGAGGCCTTGGTCACGCTGCGAGTGGCCGGTGGCTGGTTGGAAGCACCTCGCTTTGCCCGGCACTTTGGCGCGGTGCGAAGTATGGGCCCCGCCCGGCTGGAGCGCGAACGGCCCTGGCTATCGCCAGCCAACCCCGCCGAAGGGCTGTGGTATCACGGCCTTATCTTCAAGGGTTTCCGGCAGACCGAAGCCGGGCCGGCGGAGGTGATCTATGTTCCCGACGACCTGCTGGCTTTGTTGCAGAAGCTGTCGCCGGGCGAGCCCTCTTCCTCCCAAGAGGACTTGGGGGTTATGCTGAACCCCCTCGCGCCCCCTCCTCACGTCCGGCCGGCTAACGCCGACATAGTCGAGGACGTGTTTGGTGTGCTGGTCACCGCGCGCAATCACAACCTGGGCTTGAGTCCCGACGGCTCACTGCGCCTCAAAGGTCGGCAGGCTATCAACTCTCTCTGCGTTTCCCCGGTGCCAGCGGCCAATGTGGCCGATGACGACCGGCTGGCTTTGGTAGTGCACCTCGCCTGCGCAGCCGAGTTGATCATCACGACTCAGGGGCGACTCGTCCTCAATCCCAACCCGGCCCGCGCCTGGCTGCAGGCAACCCCGGCCCATCGTCTGCTGGCTTTGCAAACAGCCTGGCGCGACGATCCTGGTTGGAACGATCTATGGCGTGTGCCTTCGCTCAAGCCACAGCCAACCGGCTGGAAGAATGATCCGGTTTTGGCTCGCCACAAGGTGTTGAATTTTCTGGCCCGTTGCCGTCCAGGCGATTGGTACGGGTTAGATGAGTTCACGGCCGCTATCAAATCCTTCGACCCCGATTTCCAGCGGCCGGACGGTGACTACACCACCTGGTATATTCACGGCCTGAACGGCCAGCCTTTGATGGGCTTTGAGCACTGGGACGAAGTGGAGGGAGACCTGCTCCGCTACCTGGTCTCCGGCCCATTGCATTGGTTGGGTATCACCGATTTGGGCCTGGATGGGGGCGATTTCGGCCATCCCACCGCCTTCCGTCTGGCCGAGATGGGTCTGTCTTTGCTGAAACTCGCCCCACCACCGGCGGCAGAAGCTCCGCCCGGCGAATTGTCATCCTTTCCTGCCCTGGCCGTGCGTGACGATCTCACCCTGCGAGTGTCGGCGGATGCCAGCCTCTACGACCGGTTTCAAGTAGCGCGCTTTGCCGATTTTCTGGGGCGGGAGGCGGACCGGGTCAGCTACCGTATTTCGCCTGCCAGCCTGGCTCGTGCCCGGCGGCAAGGCATCACCTCCGAGCAAGTCAACGCCTTTCTGGTCCGTGCCTCAGGCGGCCGTGTGTCCTCTAAGGTGCTGGATGCCCTGCGGGGCTGGCAAGACCGAGGTGGGGTTGTCCAGTTGGAGCAGAGCACAGTTTTGCGGGTGGATCACCCGGAGACGCTGAAGGCCCTGCGACGCCACCCGGCCATCGGGCCGCTGTTGGGTGAGGTGCTGGGACCACAGGCTGTGCTCATCCCCCGGGCAAACGTGGGGCAAGTCCGTCGCTGGCTGGCGGATCAGGGCTACCTGGAGGAGTAAAACGTAAAAAGTAAAAACGTAAATCGGTATCCATCCCCCAAAATGAACGCACCCGCTACTCAAAATCGACGGCCGGTGCTCGTGAGGTGTAATCCCGCTCGATTGCTTCGACCTGCGCCAGGCATGTCTCGTCTTCTTCGTTGGGCTGATATTCGGTCTCAAACCACTTGTCCAGAATCTCTTCGGCGATGACTTCCGAGGTGCGCCGTAGGCTCATGCAGAGGACGTTGGCCTTGTTCCACAAGCGAGCCCCTCGGGCGGTCTCGGCGTCGTCGCACAGGGCGGCGCGCACCCTGGGCACCTTGTTGGCAGCCATGCTGACGCCGGTGCCGGTCCAGCAAAAGAGAACGCCCTCGTCGGCGCGGTCAGCGGCCACGTCCTCGGCCACCCGGCGCGCCACCTCGGGCCACAGCATCCTTTGATCGACCACGGGGCCATACACGACGACCTCGTGCCCCCGCTCGCGCAGTTTGTCGAAGACAACCCGCGCGACGTGCATGTCCATATCACTACCAACGGATAGTTTCATCTCAGACCTTCCATAAACTCCATTCTCTATTCAGACACATCTTCCTTCAAACTCTTGATCGCGGGGAGTTCTCCCTTCCCCCTGACAGGGGGAAGGGCCGGGGATGGGGGTCAAAATGGGCTATCGAGGATCGCATCCCTGACTTGCAGCGGAGTCGGGTCGGCGGCTTGAATCGCCGCGGCCGCGCTCCGCATCAGGGGCAGATGCTCGGCGATGTAAACCCGGGCCATAGCCCCCTTCCTCCCCTTCGGGGATAGACGTGCGTCCTGCAACATCAGCCAGGAGTTGACCACAGTTACCCCCATGTCAGTCAGATCCGAGGCATAGTAGTCAATTACCTCGCGATCGCACTCCTTCATGTGGTCGGTGGAGCGCTTGAACAAGGCAGTGGCCTCCGCCACCCGACTCTTAAGCGGAGCCAGCTCGGGGCTGTAGTCCTGCGCGGCCCAGTCATCCAGCAAATCGTCCAGGGCATGCCCCAGTAACTTGCCGATGGCGGCTACAATCTGCAGTTGACTGGTCCCCTCGTAGATATTCGTCACACGGATGTCGCGGTAATGACGTTCCACATTGAACTCGCGCATGTAACCTACGCCGCCATGGACTTGCATGGCCTGAAAGCAGACCCGGTTGCCCATCTCGGTGACGTAGTACTTGGTCAGGGGGGTCAGGACTTCAGCCAGTTTGGCCGCCTGTTTGAGTCGCCGGCGATCAGCCGGGTCAGGTTTCTCGCTTTCGGCAATACGCCGTTCGTAGGCTTTTTCCAGGTCCACCCAATGCGCTGCCTCGTAAACCAGGGCCCGCGCTGCCTCGATTTCGCCCCGCATCGAAAGGAGCATGCGGGACACAGCCGGAATGGAGCGGATGGCCTGGTCGAACTGGACACGCACGTGGGCGTAGCGGTGCGCTTCGCGGTAAGCGGCCTCGGCGATGCCCAGTGCCTGGGCGGCAACCGCCAGCCTGGCTCCGTTCATCAGCGCCATCGCATAGCGGATCAGCCCGAAACGTCGCTTGCCAATCAACTCAGCCGGGGTATTGTTAAATTGGATTTCGCAGGTAGGGGAAGCGTGAATCCCAATTTTGTTCTCGATACGACGGATTTGGACCGTCTCGTCTTTTTCCACCAGAAAGAAGGAAAGCCCACGCGCATCGGTGGTCCCTTCTTCACTTCGAGCCAGCACCACCAAGATGTCCGCACAGCCGTTGGTGATGAAACGCTTGACGCCATTGATGCGCCACACGCCAGCTTCTTCGTCGTAAGTAGCACGAGTCTGAACCGCTCCCAGATCAGAACCGGCGTCTGGCTCGGTGAGCACCATGGCTCCCATTACCTCACCCCGGGCGAAACGGGGCAAGACGCGCGCTTTCATCTCATCACTGCCGAAATCGCTAATGGACGAAGCAATCTCTTGCAGGCCGAAGATAGTCATCAGTCCAGCCTCGGCGCGCGATACGATTTCAACCATCATCTGGTAGACCGCCTCCGGCAGATTTAGCCCACCATACTCCCAGGGTAGCATCGCCCCCATCAGTTCGGCCTGCTTCAAGGCATCCAACGCCTCTTGGGTGGCGGAGGCATAGTGCACCTCACCATCGTGAATTTGGACGCCTTCTTCGTCTGCCTCGGCGGCGCGCGGGGCAACCACTATCGCACAGATCTCACCCAGCACCTCCAACAAAAGCCGGTAGTTATCCTTGGCGTCCTCGTAATGACGGGGCGCAGTGGGATACTGCTCGCTGTATGTGTACCCCTTCTCTTTGATTTCGATGGCTTCCCGAAGGTCTGCTTTGTCGAGATGAAACTGGAGGTCCAAGTTATCCAGGAAAAAGTTTTCGGCCATGCTTTTCTCCCTACTTCGCTTTCTCGCGGAAGGCGCGAATGATCATGGGGATCACTTCAGCCAAATCACCCACGATCTTGTAATGGGCAATCTGAAAAATAGGAGCGTTGGGGTCGGTGTTGATGGCGATAATCTTGCTCGACTCGCTCATCCCCGCCCGGTGTTGGACGGCGCCGGAGATGCCGGCCGCGATGTAGAGGCGGGGTCGCACAGTGGTCCCAGTCTGTCCCACCTGATGTTCGCGGGAGACATAGCCAGCGTCAACCGCCGCCCGCGAAGCCCCCACCTCGCCGCCTAAGATATGGGCCAGCTCTTCGATGAGATCAAAGTTCTCTTTGCTGCCCACGCCCGCACCGCCAGCGACGACAACTGGAGCACCTTTCAGGTTGACTCTGGTTTCCCGAGTCTCACGACTCAACACTTTCAACACCAGATCGCGTTCGTCAAATGTTGGTTCAATCTTTTCGATTGCCCCCCGGCGCGTCATGTCCGGCTCACGGCGGCGCATTACCCCTTCGCGCACCGTCGCCATCTGAGGGTGCATGGCCGGATTGACGATAGTGGCGATCAGGTTGCCGCCGAAAGCGGGCCGGATCTGGTACAGCAAATCTTTGTAGACCCGCTTATCCTTTTTCGAGGTGTAGTCACCAATCTGAAGATCAGTGCAGTCGGCAGTCAATCCGGCCCGGACGGAGCTGGCCACGCGCGGAGCCAGATCGCGCCCCGTTGGGGTGGCACCCACGAGGAAGATGTAGGGCTGCCGATCCTGCACCAGTTCCGTGGTCACTCTGGCGTAAGGGAGGGTGCGATAGACCGCCAGCTCGGGATGGTCGGCCAACAGCACCCGGTCTGCACCGTGGTGGATGACCGTCTCGGCCAGATCTCCTACATGGTAGCCATACAGCAACCCACACACCTGACTCTTCAGCGTCCGGGCCAATTCCTGTCCTTGCACCAGCAATTCTAGGCTGACGTCGGCGATTGTCCCTTCTTCCTGTTCGATGAAAACCCAAACGTCTCTCGAGTTTACCTGGTTCACCATAAGCCTTACCCCACGATGTATTCCCGGACCAATTCTTGCATAAGAGCGGCAATTCCTTCTTGATCGGCCGGCACTTCTTTGCTTTCTGTCGTCTCCAGCACGACGAAATTGACCTTGTAAACCTGGGTGGGCGAACCAGCCAGGCCGAGCTTATCCTCGTCAGCTCC
>JAHELX010000413.1 GCA_024643945.1 Anaerolineales bacterium | reverse complement strand
AGGCGATGCTGATTTCGGGCGCCCTCCCTCTGGCCGATATCACCATCTACTATATGGACATCCGTACCTTCGGCAAAGGCTACGAGCAGTTTTACCAGAACGCTCAAGCCATGGGGATTGAATTCGTCAAAGGCAAGGTGGCCAGGATCACCGAGGATGAAAACCACAATCCGATCGTGCGGGTGGAATTGATCGACGAGGGCTCAAAGGTGGTTGAGCGCACCCATGATTTAGTGGTGCTCTCCGTGGGTATGCTACCCGGGTATAACCCCCACCCGGTTTACAGCGTGCCGGTCGCCGACGAGGATGCCTTTGTGAAGACGCCTTTGTTGAACATCTCGCCTTGTATGACCGAACGGCCCGGCATCTTCGTCGCCGGCACAGCGGCTGGGCCGATGGATATTGTGGACAGCATCGTGATGGCGGGGGCGGCTGCGTCCGAAGCGGCTGCTTATCTGAAGGCGTCCCACAAGTCGTCGCCCGTCCGCGACCTGCGTGTGGCTGCCGGCGCAGAGAGGGAGTTGGCCCATGCCTGAAAAATCTGAGACTACGCCGCAATCTACCTTCCCTGCTGAGGAAATCCGCATCGGGGTTTATACCTGCCATTGCGGTGGCAACATCAGCGATGTCATTTATTGCCAGAGAGTGGCCCAATCGCTGAGCAAACTGCCGGACGTAGTCGTTTCGCGCACGCATATGGCGATGTGTTCCGATGCCGGCCAGGCCCTGATCGAGGATGACATCCGGGAACAGGGAATCAACCGGGTGGTCGTCGGCGCGTGTGCCCCTTCCCTGCACGAACAGACCTTCCGGGGCACTGTGACCCGTGCCGGACTGAATCCCTATCTCTATTGTCACGTGGGCGTGCGAGAGCAAGCTAGCTGGGTCCATAATAGTGACTCAGAGAGGGCAACCGACAAGGCGATTCGCCTGCTGTCTGCCGCTATTGCTAAGACCCGTCTCCTCAAGCCCCTCGTTCGCATCCGGCTGGATGCCGAGCAGCACGCCCTGGTAATCGGCGGCGGTGTGGCCGGCCTGCGTGCGGCCTGGGACATCTCACGGCAGGGCATCCGGGTCACGCTGATTGAAAAATCGCCCTTCCTGGGTGGGCGCATGGCCCAGCTTGAATCCATGTTTCCCACCGGCGAAACGGCACGTCAGGCGTTGCACGACTTGATTGAGAACGTGCTTGCCCACCCCAAGATCACGATCCACACCCGCGCCGAACTGGTGAATGCGAAGGGGTATGTGGGCGATTTCCAGGTTCAGATTCGCCAGGGGGCACGGGGCGTGAGCCACGACCTGGCCGACATCGAAGCTGCAATGACCGCCTGCCCGGTGGAAGTGCCGGATGAGTTCAACTACGGCCTGAGCACGCGCAAGGCAATTTACTGCGCGTATCCCGGCTGCTACCCGGCGACACCAGCTATCGATTGGGAAAACTGCACCCGATGTGGAGAATGCCTCCAGGTCAACGGCCAGGGCATCAGCCTGGAGAACGCGACTGAGACATTTGAGGTCAAAGTGGGCGCTGTGGTGGTGGCGACAGGATTTAACCTTTACGAGCCGTGCCCGGGCGAATACGGCTACGGGGAACTTCCGGAAGTAATCACCCTGCCCAAGCTGATCCGCCTGCTGGCCCTGACCGGAAAGGGCGAGGAACTGAGATGGAATGGACGTCCTGTTCAGAATATTGCCTTTATTCACTGCGTGGGGAGCAGGCAGATTGAAGGCATCCACGAGCCGCAGCCCGACGGCCAGGTGAATAACTACTGCTCCCGGGTCTGTTGCACAGCCACGCTCCACACGGTCGACGAATTGAGAGAACACTTCCCGGACGTCAACGTGTTTGATATCTACCAGGACATTCGCACCTACGGGCGCGGCCACGAGGACTACTACACACGGGCCTCGGCCAACCGGGTTTGCTTCCTGC
Source organism: Anaerolineales bacterium (assembly GCA_024643945.1). The sequence continues at coordinate 3,832 of JAHELX010000413.1, read as the reverse complement.
GCTTCCATGGGGATGAAATGCCCCAAGTGCTCCCTGCCCCCCGGGGGGATACGCATCCCGTGCTGGTCAAGGTCAAGGACTACCTGACCTGGGGCGAAGAGATTGAAATCCCGATCGACCTGGTGGTGCTGGCGGTGGGTGTCATGCCCAGGCAGATTGATGATTTAGTGAAAATGCTCAAGATCTCCCCTGGAACGGACCGCTTCCTGCTGGAGGTGCATCCGAAACTACGCCCCGTCGAGACGGCTGTACCGGGGATCGTGCTGGCCGGCACGGCGCAAGGGCCAATGAATATCCAGGAGAGTTGCGCGGCGGCCTCGGCGGCGGCCTCGAAGGTGGCCGTGCTGCTAGGCCGAGGCCTGGTTGAACTGGAGCCGTTTGTGGCCTCTGTCGATCTGGAGCGCTGCGATGGATGTGGTCAATGTGTTCAGGTCTGCTGCTACGAGGATGCTATTTCTCTGCAACCCTTCTCGGTCAACGGCCGTCAGGAGCAGAGAGCTGTGGTCACTGTGGCCAACTGCGCCGGCTGCGGCGCATGCGTGAGCGCCTGTCCCCCCCGGGCGATCGACGTACAGAACTGGACACTTGATCAGTATGAAGCTATGATTGATGCTATCGCCGCGGACCTGCCGGCAGTGGAGGTTGAAGCATGAGCGAGAAGGAAAATGCCCGAAAGAGAGCGGAGATGCTAAAGCACCTGCGCGAGGAGTATAAGGAGACGATAGCGCGCACCCAGGCACTGCTCAAGGAACAGCAGGCAATCCGCCGCCAGATCTGCCAGGTTATGCGGGATGCCCCGAAAACCGTACCCGAGGTGGCCGAAGCCACGGGCATACCGGCCGGCCAGGTGCTGTGGCACATTACCGCTATGAAGAAATACGACCTTGCTGTCGAAACCGGAATGGATGGTGAGTACTATCAATATCAACTGGTGCAGGAGACCAAGAAATGAGCAACCGCATTGATACCGGTTTGCTATTGGAACTCAAGGAATACGGCAATATCAACGTCGAAGCCTGCTTCAACTGCGGGAACTGCACGGCCATTTGCCCGCTTTCCACAGACGAGACCCCTTTTCCACGCAACAACATCCGATTACTGCAACTGGGACTGAAAGATCGGCTTCTTCAGGGCCTGGACCCCTGGCTATGCTACTACTGCGGTGATTGTTCGGCAACCTGTCCTAGAGGCGCAGAGCCCGGTGAGGCACAAATGACGCTGAGGCGCTGGCTCACGGCACAATACGACTTGACGGGGCTGTCAGGCCGGTTTTACACCTCGAGAATCTGGACGTATGGAGCGGTTTTACTGGCAATGGCATTTGTAGTGGCCATGTTTGCTCTGTTCCACGGGCCGATGGTAACTGACCATGTAGAAATTAACACCTTTGCTCCAGCTCATGTCATCCACATGCTTGACTGGATTGTAGCGGCTATCATCGTGCTGTTCGTTCTGTCCGGCGTCTTCCGGATGTATAGCCTGGTTATGCGCCAAGGAACGACAACCAAGATCCCCTGGTGGCTGTATATTACCGAAGCCTGGAACCTGCCGTACCATTTTGCAACCCAAAAAAGGTGGTTGTCTTGTACTGCGGATGAGAAGGATAGGAAGCTGGGAAAAGTATTACCATGGCTTAGCCACGCCCTCTTGGTGAGCGGATATGTCACTATGTTTGTCATGATCGTGGCTTTCCTGCCCTGGTTCCAGTCGGACGAGCTGCGCCCAATCTTTCATCCCCAACGCGTACTGGGCTACTATGCCACGATTGTGCTTATTTATGGAGGGGGGCGAGCCCTTTGGGGGCGAATCACCAAGACAGAGGAGTACCATCGCTTCTCACAAGCGAGCGATTGGCTCCTGCCGGGACTGATAGTTGGGCTGGCGGCGACTGGGATTTTAATCAGCATTTTCAAATATTATGGTTTGCCCTTAGCAGTGTACCACACCTACGTAGCCCATCTGGCAGTTATGATGTCTTTGTATGTATCTATAGGACCCATGGGAAAATGGGCCCATCTGTACTACCGGCCACTGGCCGTCTACTTCCAGGCAGTCAGGCAGAAGGCACTGGCCCGGCAGGCCGCCAGGGCGGAGCTAGCCCCGGCAACAGCTTAGTGGAGGATCTTAATTCCAATTTGAGGAGGTCAGTTATGAGCGAACAGAATGGTAAGATGGTTGTCGTCTGCAACCATGCCGATGCCCCTCACGTGATGCCCACCCTGATTATGGGCGCCTCGGGGGTGGGCATTGGCGAAGATGTGATCTTGTTCTTCTGCCCGGGCGGCGCCCAGGCCCTGGTCAAGGGCGAATTAGAGAAGATCAGAGATATGAAGTTGAAGGGATTACCCGACCCTCTCGAACTCTACAGCACCATTCTGGCGGAAGGTGGCAAGATCATCTTGTGTGAACTGGCCCTGGAAAACAAGGACATTAAGGTAGAAGATGTGCGAGAGGGCGTGGAGATTATGAACGCGCCTTCGTTCCTGCTGGAGGCCCAGGGCGCAGGCATGACCCTTACCTTTTAGTATTGGAGCCACCTGAAATTCCCTTTCCTAAAGGGTGTGAGCTGGAGGAGGTTCGTGGATGACATAGATAGCAGCGTCTATTGCACTACGCGCCTCCTCCGGCTGAATGCCGCCGACGTGATGGCCTGATATGAGGAGAAGCAGTAGTGATCGCTCCCGAGCTCTTGACGCGCTTCCCCTTTTTCGTGGTCTCCCTATTGCGTGTTGATGTCATTCTGCCTGCACTTGGGCCGCAGGCACCTTGGCCCACGTGGCGGAGCCAGGACGGGCAGGTGAGCGACCGAAGGGAGCGAAGAATCCCGTTTATGGTGAACGAAGGGAACTCGCTGTCCCGAAAACGAGACCCTTCGCTTTCGGCTCAGGGTGACATGCGGCCAGATTACCCGATCAACACAGTACAGGGAGACTACCCAGCTTCGTGACACACTGAAAGCCTGACCCGGGTCACTAAGCATCCTGAAGAAGGAGACTGGTAATGCTGACACCGGAGATTATCGAGAGTTTTCCAACCTTTGCCGACCTTGAGGAAAACGAGATCAAGGCTCTGGCCACCCTTGCTGAAGAGAAGCAATACACACCCGGAGAATTCATCTTCTGCGAGGGAGACACGACGACTACGCTGTACCTCCTGCTCGAAGGTCAGGTGGAGATGATGATGAACGCCAACGTCGAAGGTACCCGGCGTGAGGTGGTGATGACGCTGGGGCCGGGCCAGGTGTTCGGCTGGTCTTCGCTGGTGGAACCCTATCAACTGGCGGCCTCAGCCTACTGCGCCACCCCGGTACGTGTTACTGCTATTCCCGGGCCGGGCCTGCGGGCGCTGATGACCGTCAGTTGTGCTTTTGGCTTGCGGCTGATGGAAAAGGTGTGCCAGGCGGCCTCGATGCAACTGCGCGCCGCGCGAGTACAGTTGCTCAACACCATACCGCAGAAAGAGCTCTGTTAGATCAGCTTCGCTTTGCAGCGCGCAGCTATCCCACCCGGTAAGCCTGGGTGGTAGGAGAATATACGAGCAAACCGCTGCGGTTGCCGCGGAATGGGCAGTAGGGGCCACCTCCAGGGTCTAACCCAGGGCACGGCCCGCGGTGCCCTTATCTGGATTCTGGTTGCTCTGATCATGGTCCTGGCAGTCGCAGCAGGTCGGTATTCGCCGGGTCATGGATGAAACTCCAAAATGCCTCCTGTAGGCGATTGGGCTCCTCCAGGCTACACCGGACCATGTAGATCTTGCGTTTAAGCTCAAGCCCGGCGACCGCCACCTCAACTACGTACCCCCGTTCGACGGCACAAGCTGTCGCCAGGGTGGA
>JAHELX010000412.1:1693-5769 GCA_024643945.1 Anaerolineales bacterium | reverse complement strand
GCGGTCTGCCCCTACATCTGTTCCCCTGAAGAGAATGACCATGAAAGCCCATTGTATAACGGGAACTTTAGAAGTATAATAAAACTATTGAAAAGTTGGTGCCGCTTACGATCTTGGCTCCCGTAACTACTCTGCCTCCGCCCGGGCGAGAGGCAAAATCGACAAACGTGGTCACAATGATCAGAAGCGTCAAAGCGATTACCGTCTCCTCCTACCTGTCTATGTTCTTCCTCGGTGTCTCCGCTTCTCTGCTTGGCGCAGCGGCACGCAACATCGGCCTGTCGCCGTCCCAGATCGGCCTATTGATCGCCGCGCAGAACCTCGGTTTTATCCTGTCAGTTTCTGTCTCCGGTGCCCTTTCCGACACCCACGAGAAGCCAAAAATCCTGGTAGTCGGCAGCCTCATCCTGGCCTTTTCGTTTTTCACCTTTTACCTGACTGATCTGTTTTGGATCAACCTGCTCCTGATATTTTTGATCGGAGCCGGCACGGCTACCTACGAAGGAGTGACCGATGCCATGCTCCTCGACATCCACACACAGCGAGAAAACTTGCACATCAACGTCAACCACTTCTTCGTGACCCTCGGCTCCACCACGATCACTCTGTACCTCATCTTTCTCCAGATGAACTGGCGACGTTCTATCGTCCAATCAGGGATTGTGGTGCTACTGCTGGCCGCCTTCTTCGCTCTCACCAAACTCGAGAACAAAGGTAAATTGGCCGGGCGCTATCTGGAAAGATTCCAGATTCTGAGGCGGGAACGGGTCGTCGTTGTTCTGTTTATCGCGACAGCCCTCGCCGTCGGCGTCGAACTCGGCTCCATCGGCATTCTCACCACATTCCTGATGGAATTACGTGGTTTTTCCCAGGTTACCTCAAAAATCGGACTGGTCCTGTTTCTGACCGGCATGGCTACCGGCAGACTCTTTGTCGGCTTTTTCACCCAAAAAGAGCAGATATCGCAGGTCATTCTCGGGCTCTTTGGGCTCTCCTCCCTGGTTTTCACCGGGCTCTACTTTCTGAATCTGGCCGAACTGACCTACATCGCCATTTACTTCGCGGGCCTGACCCTCTCGGCCCTCCTTCCGCTGATGATCACCCTCGCCGGGCTACTCTACAAGGACATGGCTGGTACTGTGTTGGGGATCATCAAAGTAGCCGCCGGGCTCGGCGGAGTCCTCATTCCCTTTTTCATGTCGATTATGGCCAAGTACCTGTCTTTACAGGTGTCGTTACTTCTATTTCCCGCCGCGTTTTTACTAGCCTTCTTTATGCTGTTTCTCGAAATACGACACATCAAATCCTTTGAACCGGCACCTGCCATGGAGCCTGCCAACTAGCCAGGAGGAAAAACCTATGGGACTGACAATCTTCCAAGTAGATGCATTTACCAAGGAACCATTCAGGGGCAACCCGGCGGGGGTTTGCATTTTACCCGGTCCGGGTGATGAAGGCTGGATGCAGAATGTAGCCAGAGAGATGAATCTGTCCGAAACGGCTTTCCTGTATCAGCAAGAGGACGGATTCAATCTGCGCTGGTTTACACCGGCCCTCGAAGTCGAGCTGTGCGGCCACGCAACCCTGGCCAGTGCCCACATTTTGTGGGAAGCGGGCCACCTGAAGCCGGACGAGGGTGCGCGCTTTCATACCCTCAGCGGGCTGCTGACGGCCGAACGGGCAGGGGACTGGATTGAGCTTGACTTCCCGGCCGAACCAGAAGCGCCGGCAACTCCGCCCGACGATCTCCCCAGGGCCCTGGGAGTCAGGCCCAAATACGTCGGCGCGAATCGATTTGACTATCTGGTGGAGGTCGACTCAGAGGAAACAGTGCGCAACATGAAGCCAGATTTCACCTTACTGGGGAGGATTTCAACTCGGGGGGTTATGGTCACCAGTCGCGCCGCGTCCCCGGAGTACGATTTTATAAGCCGCTTCTTCGCGCCGGGGGTGGGTATCAATGAGGACCCCGTCACCGGCTCTGCGCATTGCTGCCTGGGGCCTTTTTGGAGTAATCGGCTGGGCAGAAATGAATTCGTAGCCTATCAAGCTTCTGCAAGGGGAGGAATTGTTCGAGTTCGGGTGAGCGGGGAGCGCGTACATCTGGGAGGGCAAGCAATCACCGTGCTACGCGGTGAACTTTTATGAGTTTTTCCAGGCTCTGGCGCACTATCAGCTTAATCGGTCTGCTTTGGACACTAGGTTTGATGCTCCCTACCCTCCCTGTTCTGGCCGATCAACCGCTCCCTCCCCCTCCTCCAGAAGACGATGAGCTGCTGCGCCACCTGAAACACTGCCAATTGGCATGGGCACAACGGACAGATGAAACCTGTTATGCTTTGACTCATCGGCCGGTGACCACCAACCTGACCTTCACACTCCCGTTCACCTCCGAAATCCGATCCACCGGCTATACCAAGGGTCTCTACATCACCTATTATGGGCTGGGCTCGCCTACCCATCGGGCCCATGTCCAACACTTGTTGGAAAGCACCGAATTGAACGCTATCGTGATGGATATCAAGGGAGATCGTGGGTATATTCCCTATACCAGCAGCGTCCAATTGGCGGTGGACATTGGAGCCAGCCGCCGCCCGATGATCGAAGACTGGTCGGCCTGGATGCAATGGTTCCACGACCGGAACATCTACACCATTGCCCGGATCGTGGTCTTCAAGGACGAACCTCTGGCCACCGCCCACCCTGAATGGGCCGTCATCGACGCTGAGACCAATGGCATCTGGCGCGACCGGGAAAACCTGGGTTGGGCGGACCCGATGCGGGAAGAAGTGTGGGATTACAACATTGCCCTGGCTGTGGAAGCCGCCCAACAAGGCTTCGACGAAATTCAGTTTGATTACGTCCGTTTCCCTACCGATGGGAGCATCCAACGCGCCACCTTTGCCGACGAAAACACCAAAGAAAATCGTGCGGCTGCCATTACCGGTTTTCTGGCCAAAGCCCGGGAAGCCCTGGCCCCTTACCAGGTCAAGCTGGCCGTGGACGTGTTCGGCTACACCACCTGGCGCACTGACGATATGGGCATTGGCCAGCAAATTGAAGCCATGGCCCCTTACCTGGATGTGCTTTCCCCGATGCTTTATCCTTCGACGTTCAAGGACGGCTTGCCCCGCCTGCCGGAATACCAAGAAGCGGTTGCCTTCCCATATGAGGTTGTGCACTTAAGCACGCTCAAGGCCATTAACCGACTGAAAGATAGCAACCCGGCATTGGAAGTGCGGCCCTGGATTCAAGATTTCCCCGATTACGCCTTCGACCGGCGCATCTATACCCCGGATGAGATCAGACTACAAATGGAAGGGGCCAGGCAAGCTGGGGGGCGGGGTTGGCTGTTGTGGGACCCCCGAGTCAAATATACCCCAGAAGCCCTGGTTTCGGCCCAGCCAGTCTATACCCCCAACCTGGAGGGGCGGGTGCTGGTATTGGAATATCACTCAATCGGGGAGCCCGAAGAACGTTGGCAGCGCACCCCGGCCAACTTTCGGACTGACCTGGAACGGTTGCTGGCGGAGGGCTATTACCCGGTCAATTTGCGAGATTTGGCAGCCGGCGACCTGAAGATGGTGCCTGCCGGCAAACGGCCGGTGGTGCTGACCTTCGATGACTCTTCGATCGGTCAATTTCGCATTTTACCCGACGGTAGTATCGCCCCAAACTCGGCTGTGGGCATCTTGCTCGATTTTCACCGGGCACACCCGGCCGATTGGCCCTTACGAGCCACCTTTTTCGTATTGCAGGATGTGGATGTGCCGGACAGGATCTTATTTGGCCAACCGGAATGGGCCCAACAGAAATTACAGATGCTGGTCGATTGGGGCATGGAGGTGGGCAGCCATACCATCAGCCACGCCAACCTGGCCGCAAGCTCGCCGATGGAAATCAAACGCCAGTTGGCGTTGAGCCAGGCGCGGCTGGAAGAACTCTTGCCGGGCTATGAGGTAGTATCGCTTTCTGTGCCCTTTGGGTTGTATCCCGAAAATGAGACGCTGCTGGCCAACGGAGAGTATCAAGGTCAGGCGTATCAATACCGGGCGGCGGTCAGGGTGAGTGGGGGG
>JAHELX010000412.1:0-1593 GCA_024643945.1 Anaerolineales bacterium | reverse complement strand
GCGACATTATCACCGTGCAGGAGGAAGTGTGGCAAGAGGACCTGACCTGGATAGCGCAGCGACTGGCCGAAGGTCTACGCCACGCCCCTGAGCATTTAAGCCTGTACGCAGCCTACGTGGAAGGGGTACCGGTTAGCTCGGCCTGGATCGAGTTTTATAAGCACAGCCAATTCGCCGCCCTGTGGGGAGGATCTACCTTGCCCGACTACCGCAAACGTGGTCTCTATATGGCCCTGCTGGCCGCGCGCACTCAAGAAGCCTATCGCCGTGGCGTGCGTTTTCTGACCGTAGACGCCAGCCCCATGAGCCACCCAATTCTGGAAAAGTTTGGGTTTCAACTACTCACCTACGCTCATCCCTGTAAATGGCGGGTCAAACCGCCTCCAAAAGGGAAGGAATAAGACAGCAGCCATTATAGCCACTGGGCAAGCAAGGATACCAGCGGTGTCAGGTCCGGCGTATCCAGGGTAAGAGAAGCCGCGTTGCGTACCGCCTTGTCGTCGGGAGCGACAGCCACACTCCAGCCGACTCGCTCGAACATCCCTACATCCGACGGGCCATCACCCACCGCGATGCAGTCCGCCGCCGAAAGGCCGACCTGTGCCATCACCCGCTCCACGATTTCTCCCTTGCCCCACTCGGGAACCTGGGTGCGTAACTCGCCGGTGAGGTGGCCATCGGCGACGCACAGCTCGTTGGCGAAGACGAAAGCGGCGCCAATCTCTGCCGCGACCGCATTGACGTGTAAGTTCAAGCCACTGCTAACCAGTGCGATCTGCACGCCTGCCCGACGCAGAGTCCCCACAACCTGGCGCGCGCCAGGCATCCAGGGGATTTCAGTCAGCAGGCGAGTCACATAAGCGACATCTTGATTGGCCCACAATTGAGCGTCGAGCCGACCCCATTCATCGTAGTCAATCTCCCCCCGCTTGAACATCTCGAAGTAGGGTAACTCCTGCTCTAACGTCCCCAATTGCCGGTGGAGGTAGAAGTAAGGATCACGTTCGATCTTGAGCGTGCCATCTACATCGAAGAAACTAAGTTGGATCGGCATTGTGAGACTACTTCCAGAAAAAGTAGCAGAAACTTACACACCTAGCGTGCGGCGCTTCGCCTCCCAGGGGTAAACGATGTAGTCTTCAGTTTCCTCGCCCAAAAGGTCGGGCAATTGATCAGGTGAAGCGGTGGAACTGCTAGGGCGATAGTGAAGCACCAGCGTGACCGGCTCACCCCCGGCCTGGAGGATCCGTTCCCGCACACTGGTGATGGTAATCCCCTTGTCCCAAATGTCGTCCACCACCAAAACGCGTTTGCCGTGGAGCAGGCTGTCGTCGGGAAACTGCAGAAAAATGGGCCAATCGAGGGCCTGGTCTTCCTCCTGGAAGAAGTGCACCGAGGCGATGAAGACTTCCCGGATGCGCAACCGCTCGCTGAGCAACCCGCCAGGGACAATCCCGCCGCGGGTAATGGCAACCAGCGCGTCGAAATGACCATCGACACGTGAGACAATACGATCAATGAGCCGACACACGTCATCCCATGAAAGATATATCTTTTCCATACCCTATTGCTCCCGCCCAAGAGCAGCGCACC
>JAHELX010000411.1 GCA_024643945.1 Anaerolineales bacterium | reverse complement strand
GCCTGTCCTTCACCCGCTGGAGACTCTGACTTCCACGAGCGCAACAGACGCCCATTGTGGCACAGTTCGCTGAGTATAAAATTGGCGTTGCGTTCGGCCACGTCCCGGTAATCTTTTCGGCCCAGCACTCGCGACGCCTCAGCAAAGGCAGCCAGCATCAATCCGTTCCACGCAGTCAACACTTTGTCATCACGGCCCGGCTTCACGCGAGTTTCGCGGGCACGGAGGAGTGTCTGCCTGCCCTGGTTGATAATGGCGTGGAGATGGTCTTCATCCGTTTTAGCGGCGGCCGCCGCTGTACTTAGATCAAATTTGACGTTGAGGATGCTCTTGCCCTCAAAGTTACCCGCCGGTGACACGTCGAAGTAACGACAGAATATTTCTCCCTCTTCGTCACCCAGGATTGATTTCACTTGATCGGGTGTCCAGAGAAAGAATTTGCCCTCTTCCCCTTCACTATCGGCGTCTTGCGCGGAATAGAAGCTCCCTAGTGGGTGGGTCATCTCGCGCATCACGTAATCCAACGTCTCCTCGACAATGCGCCGGTAAAGTGGCCGTTGGGTCACCTGCCAGGCGTGCAGATACACGCGGGCCAGGAGTGCGTTATCATATAGCATCTTCTCGAAGTGAGGGACGAGCCAGCGGGCGTCGGTGGCGTAACGATGGAAACCACCGCCAAGCTGGTCGTAGATGCCTCCAGAGGCCATCTGGGTAAGGGTCAGGTCTACCATACTCAGCGCCTGCGGGTCACCGGTGCGATGGTGATAACGCAGCAGGAACTCCAGGTTCATCGGTTGAGGAAACTTGGGAGCGTTTGAGAAGCCACCGTGGGTCGAATCAAAATGGCCGGTCAGGCCACGATAGGCGAGATCCAGTGTCTCTGGGGTCAGACTGGCCGAGTCGGCGCGCAAGGCCAGGGATTGGCCAACGCGGGCTTTGAGTTGTTCACCCCCTTGCTCAATTTGTTCGCGCCGGTGGCGATAGGCTTCGGCGATGCTGAGTAACACACGCTGGAAAGAGGGTATGCCGTAGCGATCGGTGGGGGGGAAGTAAGTGCCGCCGTAGAAGGGCACGGCGTCGGGCGTAAGGAAAACAGACATCGGCCAGCCGCCACCGCCAGTCATGGCTACGACCGCTTCCATATAGATTGAGTCGAGGTCGGGCCGCTCTTCGCGGTCTACCTTGATGTTGACGAAATGCTCGTTCATAATGGCCGCCGTTTCGGGGTCCTCAAAGGACTCGTGGGCCATCACGTGGCACCAATGGCAGGAGGAGTAGCCAATGCTGAGAAAGATCGGTTTGTCTTCTGCCCTAGCTCTGGCCAGTGCTTCTTCCCCCCATGGATACCAGTCTACCGGATTGTGGGCATGTTGCAGCAGGTAGGGACTGGTTTCATTAATCAGTCGATTTGTCATAACTATTCAGCCATCACTCCACCCAAATCCCGCCGAAATCGGTGCCCGGCGAGTTAGTCAGATTTATCTGGTTACTGCCGTCGGCGTTCATCACGAAAATTTCCACGTTGCCATCGCGGTCGCTGTGAAAGAGAATCTGGCTGCCATCAGGTGACCAGGCAAACTCACCCTGAATCGCGTCGTTGGCTGGGTTGTTGGTCAGGTTGGAAGGGTTGCTGCCATCCACGTCCATTGAGTAAATTTCAACATTGCCATCGCGATCCGATAAGAAAGCAATTTTCGACCCGTCTGGCGACCAAAAGGGAAAGCTGTCGTCAGTGGGAGATTGGGTGAGGTTAGTCGGGGTGCCTTCACCGCTGGAGTCTATGAGGTAGATGTCTATGGGATCCTCAGGAGCCTGCACTGCCATAAACACGACCTGCTGACCATTGGGGGACCAGCTTGGCCCACCGGCTGGGTAGCTGCCGTCGGTTAATGGCTGGTGTGCGTTTCCCGTCGGGTCGGTGACGTAAAGGGAGATGCCCTGGCCCACAACGGAAGCCAGAATGAAGCTATCTGTTTCAGGCGACCAGTCGCCAAAGGTGCCGGCGTTTTCACGCTCGCTTAGATTGACCAGTCCTTCGCCAGTTGCCTGTATCAGGAAGATGCCTGTGGAGCCACCCTGGTCGCCGGCAAAGGCCAGGTATTCACCGTTGGGAGACCAGGCAATGGGAATTTCGTTGCTGTCGGGGGTATGGGTGAGATTGACGACGTTGCCGCCGTCCAGGTCCATCAGATAGATGTCCATGGCAGGGCCGTCCCGGTCGCTGGCAAAGGCCAGTCGACCCAGGCCGGAAGCGTAGATGGGAATGCCGTCCGCGCTGGGGCTGTTGGTGAGATTGACGAGGTTACTCCCGTCTCGGTCCATCACGTAGATTTCCCAATTGCCATCCCGATCACTCATAAAGGCGATCCGGGCAGCGCGCGTGAAGGGTAAGCCGAGGCCAATGTTGGACCTTTGGTACAGAAAATAACCACCAATTACAACCGCAGCCAGCACGGCCAGTATCAGGGCCGGCAAGAGGTAAGCCGGTCGGGAAGCGGGCGAGGACGTCTGCTCGGTGCCAGCCTGGTCCTCATTTGCTGGAAAAAGTTCATCTGACATTTCGTTTTTCTCCTTAATTATGTACTTGGGACCTCCCTCACGGCTTTTCACCCTGTCATACGCATCGCCCGTGTCTGTGCGTACACAGCAGATAGGTTGACCGGGTGCAACATCTATGGATGAAAGAGTGAAGGGATCATATGGTTTCGCCGCTGGAGATTTCTTTGGTCTGGAAGTCTGACTCCTTCACGTCCGGGTTGACGGCCACATTATGGCCGAGACGAACCCCGGCTGGCAACTGGGCGCGCTTGCCGACGACCGTCAGCCCAGTATTGAGGCTTTTGGGCGATTTCCGGTTAGGGGTATTGTCGCTGCCAAACCCGATTTGTACGTTCTCGGCAATCCGAACCTCTTTATCGATGATGGCTCGGTCAATGACAGCTCCAGTGCCGATCCACGTGTCGTTCATCACTACTGAGTCGCGCACAACTGCTCCCGCCGACACGTAGGCACCCGGGGAGATGATAGAGCGCTCGGCGATGCCTTCTACAATGCAGCCATTGGAGAGCAAGTTACCCCCCACTCGCGCCTCAGGTCCGATTTTAACTGGCGGGCGCTCTTCGCTGCGGGTGTGAATGACCCAATCGGGATCATACAGGTCAAGGGCAGGACTTTCGCCCAGCAAGGCCATGTTCGCTTCCCAGTAGGCCTGAAGTGTGCCTACGTCGGCCCAATAGCCCTCAAAGGGATATGCCAACACGCGATCCTGGCGAATAATAGCGGGCAACACGTCGCGGCCAAAGTCCATGCGGGCCGGTTCGGCCTCTTCTGTCAGACGCTGCACGAGGGTTTTGTAATTGAAGACGTAAATGCCCATAGATGCCAGTGTGGAGCGCGAACGGCGTGGCTTCTCTTCAAAGTCAGTTACCCGGCCCTCGGCATCGGTGGTCACGATGCCAAAACGATGTGTCTCGAAGGGAGTTGTGCGACGCACGGCAACAGTCACATCGGCCTTCTGTACCTGGTGAAAGTCGAGCATAGGACGGTAGTCCATTTTGTAGATATGATCGCCGGCCAGGATGAGAATGGTGTCTACTCGTTGTTCCTCGACGAAGTCCAGGTTGCGGCGGATGGCGTCGGCGGTGCCGTGCTGCCAGCCGTCGGTGCCACGTCCCAGGTAGGGTTGTAGCAGGCGCACCCCCCCTTGGGATCGGTCCAGGTCCCATGGCTTGCCCACCCCCACGTGTTCGTTGAGCGAGCGGGGCATGTGCTGGGTCAACAGGGCCACGTTGAAAATATCCGAATTCACGCAGTTGGAGAGGGGAAAGTCAATGATGCGATATTTACCGCCAAAGGGGATGGCTGGCTCGGAACGAATTGCTGTCAATACGCTTAGAGCCGGGCTGGCTCCACCGGCCATAATCATTGTCAGGACTTTCATCATTCCATACCCCCCGCTCACACTGTTTCGCCGCTGGCAACAATCGGTTCGGAGAAATCGCTTTCGACGCGGTCAGGGTGGACCAATACGTTGCGGCCCAGACGGACTCCGCCTGGAATACGTGCCCGTTCACCTACTACAGTAATGCCGGTATCCAACCGGTCGGGTTGCTCGCGATTGGGGGTATAATCGTCGCTGTAGCCCACAATCGCACCTGGCCCCACCACGACATCGGCGTCTAGGATGGCGGTGTCAATCAAAGCGCCGGGGCCGATCCATGTGTCGCTAAGTATGACCGCCTCGCGCACGACGGCGCCTGGTGATACGTACACCCCTGGCGACAGCACCGAGTGTTGTACTGTCCCGCGGATGACGCATCCGTTGGAGATCAGGCTATTGATTACCTGGCCCTGAGGACCGACTTTAGCCGGCGGCCTTTCCTGGTCGCGGGTGTGGATGACCCAATCGGGGTCATACAAGTCCAGAGGAGGCACGGGCTGCGCCATTTCCAGGTTTGTCTCCCAATAGGCGTGGACTGTCCCTACGTCTACCCAGTAGCCTTCAAAGCGGTAGGCGTAGACGCGCGCCTGGCCAATCAGGCTGGGGATGGCATGTTTACCAAAGTCCAGGTCGGACACTTCCTGGTGCATCGCCTCCAATTGCTCGAGGAGCACGTTGGCGTTGAAGACGTAGATACCCATTGAGGCCAGCGTGCCTTTGTCGCGGTTGGGGGGCTTTTCGGTGAACTCGACGATGCGCATCTCGTCGTCCACTGTCATAATGCCGAAGCGATCTGTTTCTTCCAGCGGCACGTCGCGCACCGCAACGGTCAGGTCGGCATCCATCGACTGGTGAAATGCCAGCATAGGACGGTAGTCCATCTTGTAAACGTGATCGCCTGAAAGGATGAGCACGATGTCGGCTCGTTTGTCTAATAGAAAGTCCAGGTTTTGGTAAACGGCATCGGCGGTGCCCCGGTACCAGTCAGCGGTGGCCCGGCCCAGATAAGGCTGGCGCAGGTGAACGCCGCCCCGTTGCCGGTCCAGGTCCCAGGGCTTGCCGATGCCGATGTGCTCGTTGAGGGAATGGGGACGGTATTGGGTGAGAACGGCTATGTCGTAGATACCAGAATTGACACAATTCGAGAGGGTGAAATCGATGATGCGAAACTTGCCGGCAAAAGGGACGGCCGGCTTGGCCCGGTAATCGGATAGGACGGTCAGGCGTGTGCCCGCACCGCCTGCCATCAGCATAGCAACGACCCTCATGGGTACTTCCTCTTAGACAATAAATACTGCGTGTGCAGAGAGTTGTCTGCGCATTAGATAGCAAAGTACTTGTCCAATAATAACTTTGCATTTTAGTAGGTAAATCAGGCGTAAACTGATTGCAAAAGTACTAAGTCATTTCTGGACAAGTGCAAAGGGCCGGCGTGCTGACCGGCCCCTGCCTCTGAGATTGGTCAGCGCCCCAGGCAGGACTCGAACCTGCAACCAACGGTTTAGAAGACCGTTGCTCTGTCCCTTGAGCTACTGGGGCAGGATTAAAGTTAGAGGCGTAATCTACCCGGCCCGTATTCTACCGAATCCGGGCGGGATTGTCAATTGGGTTTAACGCGATTCAGTAAATCTAAAGGGTGTGACTAAAATTAGTTGGGAACATCCTTGCGAAGGTTTTGAACCTTCGCAAGGATCAACCAAGTTTCGTCAGACCCAAATCTAAAGCAGAACCCGCAACTTGCCAGGTTTCCCATTGTTTTTGACATGATGTTATGTTATACTTGACCCAGAAGGAAAACCGATCGGGCTTCCGGGAGGCTGCCTATGCCAGAA
>JAHELX010000410.1 GCA_024643945.1 Anaerolineales bacterium | reverse complement strand
AAAGCCGCCACCAGCGCCAGGTCCTGGCCATATTCACCCTGGAACTGCATGGTACCCAACGGCAAGGTCCAGAGCGCATCGTCGTTGATCACTACCAGGGGGACTAGTAAATCGTTCCAACTGATGATCATGGTCAGTGCCGCGACCGCCGCCAGCGCCGGACGCGCCAGCGGGAGCAGGATGCGCCAGAAAAAGCCAAAAGTGCTACAGCCATCTATGTAGGCGGCATCCTGCAACTCGGCCGGGATGGCCGCAAAGAACCCGCGCAGAATCAAGATATTGCCGGATATTTGAAATGCAACCTGTACCAGGACGACGCCCAACAACTGGTTGGTCAACCCCATCTGGCGCAGCGCGAGATATACCGGCAAAATAGCAACGTTAATGGGGAACATGAGGCCCAACGTAAAGAAGTTGAAAGCCAGGCGCTTGCCCCGGAAGTCCATGCGTGAAAAGACAAAGGCGGCCAGGCTGCAAACGAACAGCACCCCACCTGTTGCCGCCAGCATTACGATCAGGCTGTTGCGCAGCATGAGCCAGAACGACGGCGTGTTTAAAATCTTGCCATAGTTCTCCCAGCGCGGGGGAATGGGGATGGTGTAGGGACGCGTCATGAACTCACCGCGCGTCTTGAGCCCGCCGATAACTGTCATCACGACGGGCACAAAGACGATCACCACAAACACAGTGAGAATAAGGTACTGAAAGAACCTCGGCAGGCTCTTTCGCCAGGGGATGCTCCGGCGTGAATAGGTAGTCGCCATAAACCGGTCCTTTCTACATGATGCCGCCCAGGTAATCTTGTTGGGGCGCCAGGCGTTGGTAAGCCAGCGAAAAAATCAGGCAGATCAAGAACATCACGATCGCCACAGCCGAGCCGTATCCCAGCCAGAAACGCACAAAGCCGAAGCGATACATATACGTCGCCATCACTTCGCTGGCATTGACCGGCCCGCCCTTGGTCATAATCCAGACCAGAATGAACTGCTGCAGCGACCCCAAAACGGACAGGTAGACGGAGGTGCGGATAGTGCTGCCGAGCAGGGGCAGGGTGATGTATGTCAACAATTGGCGTCTATTCGCGCCGTCGATGCGAGCGGCTTCTTCGATTTCGGCCGGGATATTCTGCAGGCCGGTCATGTACAAGAGCATGTGAAATCCGAAGTATTTCCAGGTCAGCACGACGAAGATGCAGGCCAGGACCGTGTCGGGATTACCCAACCAGGGTTGAGCTTTGGCGCCCGGAATGAGAATCAACAGCGCGTTGATAAAGCCACGCTGCGGGTCAGGGTTGAAGAGGAATAACCAGGCGATGGCGGTTATGACTTCGGAAAAGACGTACGGCATAAAAAAGATGGTGCGGAAAAAGGCGCGCCCCGGCAGATCACGCCCCACCATGAGTGCCAGCGCCAACGACAAAGGCAACTGAAAGACCAAAGAGAGCACCACAATCAAGAGCCCGTTCTTCAAGGCTAGCATAAATACGCGATCAGTCAAGATGCGCTCGTAATTGCCCAGGGCAACAAAGTCAACTGCCGGGCCAAGGCCATTCCAGTCGAAAAAACTAAAGTAAATGGAGCGGAGGATGGGATAGATTAAAAAGAGAACGAAAAACAAAAAAGCCGGCAATAAGAACAAAACAATGGTCAGGTTGTCTCGAAGCTGGCGAGGAGCGCCAGTCTGTTGTTGCCACTCCGAGAAATCCTTACTGATGGGAAATGCTTTCATGCGCAATCTCTTTCCTTAAGGTAAAGAGTGTGGGGATCGAGCATCACCAAACTCAATCCCCACACCTTGCTTCGCCGGCGTAACTTACTTGAGTTCTTGGGTGGCCGAGTCTTCAAGCGCCTGGGCAACTTGTTCAGGCGTCATAGTGCCAGCAAATAGTCCCTGAACGCTATCGTTCACGACGGAACCCATGGCTGGAGTCAGATATTGGTCGTAGTAGAGCTGGAAGTATTTCGCGGCGGCCGCGCCTTGTTGGACGGTCTTGAGCAAAGGATCGCTCAGAGCGTCTTCGGCGCCTTTGACGACGGGTACAGACAGGCCGATCTCGGCCTGAGCGCGCTGCGACTCTACGCTGCTGAGGAACTTGAGAAAGTCCACCGCCTCCGGGGGAGCATTCTTGCCGATTACAAAGCCATTGCCGCCACCGAGGGCATCGGCCGGATCACCAGCGCCTCCCTCAACAGCCGGGAAGGGGAACCAGCCCGCCTTGTCGCCAAGTCCCTGCTTGTCGACGCTATTGTCGGCAAAGGCACCGGGAGCCCACTGCCCCATCAAATCCATCGCAGCCTTGCCGTTGCCCATCGCCGTGGCCTCATCGCCCCAGGTCGCGCCCAAGAAGCCGTCCTGGAAGGGCTCGAGGGCGATGAGTTCCTGGAGCTTCGCGCCGGCTTCGACGAACGGAGCGTCGGCGAAGGAACCTGTGCGGGAATAGGCCGCGTCGAAGGCGGCCTGACCGCCGACGCGGACGGCCAGGTACTCCCACCAGAAGGCGCCGGGCCACTTGTCTCCCTCACCCACGGCAATTGGGGTGATGCCCGCTTCCTTCAGTGTCGTAACGTCATCCAAAAGCTCGGTCCAGGTCGTGGGGGGAGTGTCGATGCCGGCCTGGGCGAACAGGTCCTTGTTGTACCAGAAGCCGACCATGCCCATGTCGCGCGGCACGCCGTAGTTCTTCCCCTGGTAGGCATACACCCCCAGGGCACCGGGCGAGAAGGTATTGCGCCAGGCGCCGCCATCCGCATCGAGAGCCGGGGTGATATCCATAAGCAGGCCGGCATTGGCATATTCGTTCATGACGCCGCCGCCCCAACTCTGGAAGACGTCGGGGGGATCGCCGGATTGCATGACGGTGGTCAGCTTGGTCTTGAAGTTCTCGTTCTCGAGGACGGTGACCTCGATGGTGATGTTCGGGTGGGCGGCCATGTACTCATCGGCCAGCTTTTGCCACAATGCTTTTTGAGTTTCTTCAGTCTGGATGTGCCACCAGGTGATGGTGACTGGCTGGGCTTCTGCCGCGGCGGGAGCTTCTGTCGCGGCAGGGGCCTCAGTGGCAGCGGGGGCCTCGGTTGCTGCGGGGGGGGCGGCCGGTTGCTGAGCGCAGGCCGGCAGCAAGAACGCGGCGACCAGCACGAGGCTGACCAAGAACAAAAATTTGCGCATCATTTTCTTCTCCTTCTTGGCTAAATTGGATTGTGACGTGAGTAGCATGTTCTACTCCAATCATCGTGCCAACCTACAACGTTGCAGGCGGCCAGGGACCTCTGTCTGCTGAATTAAATACGGAGCCTGTCGATCACCTCCTTAGTTTAGCAAGAGGTCTCGGAAAGTCCTTTATAATCTAAGTGCCTGGCTTGACGGAACACGGACCACGCAACACGTTCGTGGTCCGTATTGCGTATTCCATTTACCTTCAGCCACCACGACCACTTTCCGAGAGATCCTATTGTGACAAAGGTTGCGTCAGAGCGCCGGTGAAAAGACGATTGGCTAAATTGCCCGGCACGATTCACGTACAATTAAGCGGGTGGGTACTTTGCGCAAATTGCTGGCCCGGCGCTTGCCCTGCAGCAATTCAATCAACATTTCCGCGGCGGTGTAGCCCATCAGTTCAATGGACTGGTCAATAGTGGTCAGGCGAGGTGTCACCTGGGCCGCCTCGGGAATATTGTCAAAACCTATAACCGACAGGTCCTCTGGCACGCGCAAGCCGGTGTCCTGGGCCGTTTCGATGGCGGCGATAGCGGAGATATCATTGGCAGCAAAAATGGCCGTAGGGGGATTGGGCAGGTTTAACAGTTTTTGGGTTGAAGTAATCGACATGGGCTTGAGGAAATCACCGGGCTGAACCAGGTCAGGGTCGAAGGGGATGCCGGCCCGGGCCAGGCTATCCTGGTAACCCTCGAGGCGTCGGAGAGCGCTTTGTAAATCCGTCCGGCCACTGACAAAACCAATGCGGCGGTGGCCCAGGCTGACCAGGTAGCTCATTGCCTCCATCGCGCCGGCGCGGTTGGTTGAAATAACCGCCGGCACTTCCGGGGTGGCCTGGTGGGGATCGACAATGACCAGCGGGTGGGCGGGAGAAAAGTCGGTCGTGGTTGGGGTAACGATAATGACGCCATCCACCAGGCTGCCGTTGAGCAGGGCCACATGATGCCGCTCGCGGGCGGCGCGGGTACCATCCCAGGCAGTGCCGCTGGTATAAATGATCAGGTCGTAGGCAAAATCCTCAATGGCACGGTTGACCCCCTTGACTACCTCGATAGAAAACGAGGTTTGCAGGTCAGGCACTACGACGCCAATCACGTTGGTCCGCCGGCTACGCATACTCTTAGCTGCCAGGCTGGAAGTATAACTCAGTTCTTCGATCACCTGGCGCACTTTAGCCTGGGTTTCTTCAGCGACATAATCCTTGCCGTTGAGCACGCGCGACACGGTGGAGACAGAAACGCTGGCTCCCGCCGCGACATCCTTGATGGTTATTGTTGATTTTGGACGCTTCAATGGCTGCCTACTCCAGGATCTGTACTAACCATTTTGAGGTAACGATACCAGGATCGTTCCTGGTATCGTTTTCAGATATTATAGCATGGCTATTACAGTCTGTCAAGAGGTACAAAAAGCGAAACCATTGAAAATGGTGGGTAGATGTGATATACTATGCATAGCAAAGTTCGCTGCGAGCGGGAGGCTCCCTCGACCAGACACACCCTGTTCACCACAACCTTACTATCGCGACAACCCCATCTCTTCCCCCCAGCAAGCCGCCTGGTCAGCGGCGGAGTTTGCAGTTTCTCCAAGCGGGATCACTGTCGAACAGTCCGAAATCTTTCCACATATCACACTACTGCCAGCTTGATTGATCACCAAGTTGCGTACGGCTGTGGCGCACTGGCTGTGTTTTCAGAAAGGAGAGTGGCTCTATGCCTACCTACATTACCCTGATGAAACTAACGGACCAAGGGATCAGGGACATCAAAGACGCACCCCAGCGGATTGAAGAAGGTATCAAAACCTTTGAAGCGATGGGGGGCAAGCTGATAGGCTTCTGGACAGTCATGGGAGAGTACGACTACGTGGCTGTTGCAGAAGGTCCCAGTGATGAAGTGGCTATGACCTTCAATCTCGGGCTGGGGGCTTCTGGAAACGTCCGGACGACGACGCTTAAGGCGTTCACAGCGGAAGAACTGGCAGAGATGATTAAGAAGTTGACTTAGCCTGAAAAGCAAGCGTGATCAGTGCCCTTACGTGAGATGGATAGGGATAATACCAGTGCGCCACCTATCCATCGACCAAGAGAAATTCTGTATAGACCTTAAGGTTGACTTAAGGTTGCCTTAAGTGTTTCTTAAGGACCCTGCTATCATTTCCGTGCTATGTTCTTAGACAGTTCGAGTCTTTTGTCGTCGGGCCTGTGAATTTTTCCTCAAAAACAAGAGCGAGGCAGTCTTGACGCTTTTTCGTGCCTTCGTGGTCCAAACGCCGCCGCCACTTGATGCCAAATCTCGTGACAAATGGCCCGTTCCTATCTTCCTTTCGACCCCTATCAGGCCGAACCGAGTGCTTCGGTAGACAAGCATGTGGCTGTGATTGGCCTGCTGTGAGGTCTGGCACGAACGGGACCTCACTCTTTTACATTTGTTGTACCCGCTCCGCCAGGTTTGGCTGAGTAGTCACCATGCCCTCTGGGGGGCATCATGAAGCATGAAAATCGTGGAGCAGACTTTCTAGTCTGCTGGCAGGCTGGAAAGCCTGCCCCACACTGTCTATTTTCAGAACAGTTACCGTT
>JAHELX010000409.1 GCA_024643945.1 Anaerolineales bacterium | reverse complement strand
GGTCTTACCCAGTTCCTGCTTTAAATGCCGAAGCAAGGTCCAGAAATCCCGCGCCGAGGTCGGATCCAGGTTGGCGGTGGGTGCGTCGAGGACCATAATCTCGGGGGCCATCGCCAGAACCGACGCCAGGGCCACTTTTTGTTTCTCCCCGCCCGAGAGATGATCCAGGCGTACCCCAACCTTATCGGCCAGTCCTACCTGCTGCAATGCCCATGCGACCTGGTTCTGCATCACGTCTCGGGGGTAGCGTAAGTTTTCCAGGCCAAAAGCGACCTCATCCTCGACGTAGAGCGTGGAGAACTGAGCTTCGGGATCCTGGAAGACGAGGCCGACCTTTTGCGCCATCTCGTATACTTCCTGTGCAGCGACGTCAAGCCCGGCCACGGTCACTCGCCCCCTGAACTGGCCGGCAATCCGCTTGGGGATAATTCCGTTCAGACAAAGGAGCAAGGTGCTCTTGCCACACCCGCTGGGCCCCAGCAGGAGAACTGTCTCCCCTTCCTTCAGCCTCAGATTGACGTGGATAAGAGCTGGCGCGTCGGTGCCCTCGTATTGAAAGGTTAAGTCCTGGATGGTGATGATGGTTTTGGTCATCATTCTTGGCGCTCGATCTCAGATTGGATGGTCTCTTGTTTTTGCCGCCGTATCTCTTTGCCCAATGGGAACATGCCCAGGACCCCGGTGCGAGCCACTGCGTCCGCCACGTATTTTCCGAGCGCGCCGCCCAACACAGCCCCGCTGCCAAAATAGCCCAACCACAGGACCAATTGGAGGGGCAGAGCCAGGACATAGTACTGATAGAGGTAGTAGTCCATCGCGATGGCTGGCAAACCCGGTGCTGCACCAGCCAGGAGCATCACTTTCAGGTCCCATTTGCGGTAACGCATCGCGGCGAAGATTAGTTCAGTGGCCAATCCTTGGGTAACCGCATAGTAAGTCAAAAGGGGACCATAGGGACTGCCGGTGAGGAGCTCCACGTGGGAAGCGATGAACTCCCCCAAAAAGGCGACTCCCGGCTTGCGAATGATGTAGGCGGGGATGAGGCCACCCAGGAACCATATGCCATACAGGAAAGAGACTCCTATCGGACCTAAGAGTGTCGTGCCGATGGGATAGACGATGATCGACCAGAAGCTGAACACAAGGCCAATGATCACCGCCAGCCCAGCGGTCAAAACGATGTCGCCTGCGGTCAGGTCTCCGAAGAACCCCCGCCGCTCTTTATTCTTGCTCGTCTCAGTCATGTGCTTACCTCCTGCACAAAATGAGCAGACTGTGATTGCTCCACCAAGAAACCTCCTTGCAACCGTCCCAGTCTCCCTGGAGCAACAAAGAAGCCGCCCGGCGGTCGGGCGGCTTTGGATAATTAATCAATTTCCCTACGCCGGCATTACCCGTATCAGGTTCAAACGGTCGGCCCCACAGCCAAAGAGCAAGGGTCCTTCTCAGCCTGGTTTGTCCAAGCTCCCGCCAGCTATTCAGTTGTTCACACGGTTATTTCACAGGAACCTATGAAAAACCACAGATTTTATTACAACTATTATAATTCACTGGCCGAGTTTTGTCAATTTTTGGGGATCTGTTTCTTTTGGGCCAGTTCGTAGGCCACGTCGATGATCATATCTTCCTGACCGCCCACGATACGTCGCCGCCCCAGTTCAACCAGGATGTCCCGGGGGTCCACGTCAAACCGCTCAGCAGCTCGGGCGGTGTGGAGTAAGAAGCTCGAATAGACGCCGGCATACCCCAGCATCAAGGTGGCGTCTGGACCTTCTTTGGGTTGAGTCTTGAAAGGATCGACCAGCTTGGCGGCATCCATAATCTTGTATAAGTCGACACCGGTTTCGATCCCCAGTCGCGTCAGCACCGCAATCAGTGTCTCCGTGGGAGTGTTGCCGGCACCGGCGCCCATGGCGCGCAGCGACCCGTCGACAATGTCAACCCCTGTCTCGATGGCTGCCAGGGTATTACCGATGGCCGAGCCCAGGTTGTTGTGGGCGTGAAAACCCACTCTGCAATTCAGTGCCTCCTTGAGTGCTCCAACTCGCTCCTCGACCTCGGGTGGTAGCATATAGCCCGCCGAGTCGACCACGTAAACATAGTCAGCGCCATAGCTTTCCATCAGTTTGCCGTTATGGATCATGACCTCAATGGGGGCCATATGGGCCATCATCAAAAACCCCATGACTTCCATACCCCGTTTCTTGGCCAGGCCCATGTGCTGCTCAGAAATGTCGGCCTCGGTCACGTGGGTAGCAATCCGGGCTACCCTGGCCCCCAGGTTCGCCGCCATATCTAGATCCTCCTTGACGCCAATGCCTGGCAGCAGGAGTACAGCCAGCTTGCTCCGCTTGAGCACAGACGCAACTGCCTGGACATACGTTTCATCCGAGGCAGCAGCCCGGCCGTATTGAAGGGAGGAGCCACCCAGGCCGTCCCCGTGCGACACCTCAAGGGTATCAATGCCGGCAGCGTCCATAGCTGCTGCAATGGCAGCCATCTGCTCCGGGGTAAATTGGTGGGCCACGGAGTGCATGCCATCGCGGAGGGTGGTATCAACCACACGCATAAACTTAGACATAGAAGGCTTCCTCCTTTGGACCCAGGATGTGATCGGTCAGCCGTTCCGCAACCCCAACCGCGGCAGCCGTTATGATGTCCAGGTTACCGGAATACTTGGGCAAGAAGTCGCCGGCCCCTTCTACTTCGATCATGGTGGTGACCAGGTGATCTTGTACCAGGGGCGGTACCCGGAGCCGGTAACCAGGCACGTAGGTACGTACTACCTGGATCATTTCCTCCACAGAGGTACGTACGGACTCCTCGTCCACGGGATGTTCAACCTCACAGTAAATCGTGTTGCGCATGATGATGGGGGGTTCGGCAGGATTGAGGATAATGATCGCCTTACCCTGCTGCGCTTTGCCCACTATCTCGACCCCGCGGGCTGTGGTTTTGGTGAACTCGTCAATATTCTGGCGTGTCCCCGGGCCGGCACTCTTAGAGGCAATCGTGGCGACGATCTCGGCATAGGTCACCGGGGCCACGCGGCCTACGGCGGCTACGACGGGAATCGTAGCCTGGCCCCCGCAGGTGACCAGGTTGATGTTGGGACGGTCAAAGTGCTCCCCTATGTTGACCGCGGGCACCACGTAAGGCCCAACGGCAGCAGGGGTGAGATCAACAGCGATCTTTCCGGCCTCTTTCAGCAAGGGTGCATGGCGCAGGTGTGGCTTGGCGCCGGTGGCGTCAAACACTAACTGAATATCGTCTCGCTCCAGTACCGGCCCGATGCCTTCTGCGGTGGTGGCGATGCCCAGCGATGCTGCCCGCTTCAGCCCTTCGGACTCCGGGATGATGCCGGCCAGCATACAAAGTTCCAGCTTCGGACTGCGCAACACCTTGTACATCAGGTCGGTGCCGATGTTGCCGGGCCCGATGATGGCTACCTTGAGTCGGTTATGCATACTTCTCCTCTTTCATTCCCCGCTTTTTAGTTTACATAAAATATGCAGAAACACCACCCAGCCGATCGAAGTCTGCCCGGAAATAATCGCCTGCTGCCACGGGGGGAGCAGTAGCCAGAGAGCCCGAGAGAATGATCTCTCCAGCTTTAAGGGAAATGTCAAACTCAAACAGTTTGTTTGCCAGCCATGCCACGGCTGCGGCCGGATGGTCGAGGACGGCCGCGCCTGCGCCAGTCGCTGCCACCTGACCATTCTTTTCCAATACCATCCCCACCAGCCGCAAGTCCAGGCCGTGAATCGGTGTCAACTTATTGCCCAGGACCAACAGGGCGCTGGAGGCGTTATCGGCAACGGTATCCTGAATCTTGATCTTCCAGTCCCGTACCCGGCTGTCAACAATCTCTAACGCCGGCACAACTGCCTCAGTAGCGGCCAGCACATCGGCCACCGTGACCCCGGGCCCGATCACATCTCGCCCGAGTAGGAAGGCGATTTCCCCCTCACAGCGAGGTTGTAGCAACGTGTCCACCGCGATCGGCTGCCCGTTTAACACCACCATATCCTCGAGCAGATGACCGTAATCCGGCTCATGCACGCCAAGCAGATCTTGCATCGCCTTGCTGGTCAGACCAATCTTCTTGCCAACCACCCGCCGTCCCTCTTTCAGCCGGTTACGGATGGCGGCCAACTGGATATGATACGCCTGGGCAGTGGTCAGATCAGGAAACCGTTCTGTGAGGGGATCCACAGGCGTGCATTGTTGTTGAGCTTCCAACAGCTCGAGGGCAAGGTCGTCCACATTAATGGGCGTACTCATAGCAAGGTCCTTTCTCATAGAGTCTTTAGTGATGTGAAGGGAAAGCTGAATGGTTCCAATGCTGCATCTTGGCTGCCAGGGTGGTTCGAAGCGCAGCGGCGATGTCTTCGGCCAAGGTGCGCTTGTCAATAGAGCCCCGCCCCAGGTGCTCGCAGATAGTCGGCAGAGCGGTGCGTACCTCGTCGTGAGGGCCAGGCAGCGTGATCATAGTAGTGGGACCCAGTTGGCCCACCGCGATGCGCACTCCTTCCTTTTCGTGCCTGCCCTGTCCTTTCTGGTACTTCACCAACCAGGCCGTGGCAGCCGTGGGATCCACCCGGATCAAGCCCTCGACGCTGCGGTCTTTGTCTTCTGCCCCGACGCCGCCCGTGGTAATCGCCAGACCGTAGCCTCGGTTGACTGCATTGTTGAAAGCAGAAGCCACTGCTTGCTCGTCATCTTCTAACACAGGGCCAAGGGTAACGTTGAATCCCTGGTCCTCCAGGACTGACTTGATGTACGGCCCGTTGGTGTCCTTTATCATGCCGCGGCGCACTTCAAAGCCAGTAGAGTGGACAATGGCCCGGCGTGAGACGGCTGAGAGAATAGAACGGGTCATTTCCCGGCTCCGATCCAGCACCTCAGTCACTTCGGCTGGGTCCAGGGCAAGGATGCCTAAGACGCCGTCGGAGTGAATGGCCGCCTCGAGGGCTAGCTCTACGCCCGGCACCGTAGACAACTGCTCCAGTAGCAGCTTCTCCTTGCCAGCTATGTCCTCCGCGCGAACGGTCTGCCGCAGGATGTCCAGCGTGACCAAATCATCCCGTACATCGACCACCTTAATTTCCGATGGCTCCAGCCCCAGGGTTTCTGCTGCTGCAGCCGCCAGGTTGGTCAAGTTAACTCTGTGCAATCTGATGCCCGTTACCCAGAGTTCAGTTTTTTCTAGCAGGTTATACTCCATTTGTGCCCCCGACATCCGTAACATCCAGTTTCATATCCAGCAATGGTGCATCCACAATAGTGATGCCGATGTCCAGGATGTGTATGCCCAGGTTAGCCAGTGCTGGAATGTCCTCGTGGCGAATACCACCTGCAAAGGCAATTTGTACCTTGGGATAAGCCGCCGCCACCTCTAAAGCGGCTACCGCATCATCCCGGTTCCCTGTATCAACCATAATCACCCCGGCGCCGCCCTGGCAGGCTCGGGCAGTCTCGGTAGCCACTGTTGCCTCTTCACCTCGCACCTGGATGACCTTAACCCCTGCCAGGTCCCGAACGGCAGCCAGGGTGGCTGCAATTCCGCCCAACATACGCACATAATTCTTGTCCAGATAGATGAAAGGCACGTCCAGGATGCGGGAGGGCATTCCTCCCGTCGCCACAGCCTGCCGGACCATCGGCTTGAGGTCAGGCGGCATCTTTTTCCAGCTACCCGACACGACCCGGACTCGCCCGTTGGCCAATTCCACTGCCCTCCGGGCCGAGGTAGCAATCCCCGATGCCTTGCACAGGCAGCCGAGTAACCGCTCCTCGCCCAT
>JAHELX010000408.1:1129-5808 GCA_024643945.1 Anaerolineales bacterium | reverse complement strand
GCTGATGCCCCAATTCCCGCCCGCAAGCGGTCAAACAACTCTCTAACTCCCTCCCGCCGTGGTAACCTCTGGCTGGCGGTCTGTTGCAGTGCCTGGCGCATCTCCTTCACTGACCCAAAGCGGTCCTCCATTTTCATCGCCAGGGCACGTTCGATGATTTGCTCTATTTCCTTTGACAGACCCGAGTTGTACTGACGTACTGGGGCAAAGTCGAACAGGTGCTGGCTGGTGTCGGTCGGATCGTAACCGGTGAGTAGGTGATGGAGGCTAGCTCCCAGGCCGTAGATATCGGAGCGAGGCTCGGCTACCCCCCGGTATTGTTCGGGCGCGGCGTAGCCGGGGGTGCCCACCAGGCTGGCGCCGCCCCGCTGCGCCGGGTTAAACAGCTTGGCGATGCCGAAGTCAATCAGCTTAATCTCCCTGTCAGGGGTGAGCATCAGGTTGGAGGGCTTCATGTCGCGAAAGACGATGGGCTGAGGACGGTGATGCAGGTAGGCCAGCACATCGCAGATTTGCAGCCCCAACTCAATCACCTGCACCTCCGGCAACCGGCCGCCGGAGGCGCGGGCGAGCACGTCGGCCAGATCCTCCCCCTGCACGAAGTCCATGACCAGGTAGTAGCGATCTCCCTCAATAAAGTGGCGATGCACTTTGGGGATGGACGGGTGGTCCAGCTTGGCCAGGGTCATGGCCTCGGCCAGGAAGCGGTTGACGGCCTCCTGGCGCTCCTTGTTGGAGATGAAGCGGTCACGCATCTCTTTGATGGCGAATCGCTGGCCTGCGCTCTCCGCCTCGTAGACAGCGCCCATGCCACCCACCTTGAGCATACGCGTCACCCGGTATTGACCACCCAGCACTTCACCTACCGGGAACTTGTAACCGCATTGGGCGCAAAAGCGGGCGGTGGGCCGGTTTTCAACGTTGCAGTTGGGACATTCTATCACAAGGATACCTCCATAAGTCACGTCAGTTCGTAGGTTGCGCTCGCAACCCGAGGTCTATGGCAGGTCCTGCGCTACCTATAGCTCTTCAGGGTGCGCAGAGGCGCTCCATCGCTCACCTGCCATAGCCGCACGGTTCCATCCAAACTCGCCGAGGCCACTGTCTCCCCATCCGGCGCGAAAGCCAGGCTCTGTACCTCATCTGTATGCCCCTCCATAGTGCGCAGCAGTGCCCCATCACTCACCCGCCACAGCCGCACCGTTCTATCGCTGCTCCCCGAGGCGAGCATCTCCCCATCCGGCGCAAAGGCTACGCTATTCACGCCATCCACGTGCCCCTCTAGTGTGCGCAGCAAGGCCCCGCTGCTCGCCCGCCACAACCATACCGTTCCGTCGCTGCTGCCTGAGGCCAACGTCTCTCCATCCGGCGCAAAGGCTACGCTATTCACACTGTCCGCGTGTCCCTCCAGGGTACGTAGCGACCCATCGCTCAGCCGCCACACCCGAATAGCACTGTCACTGCTCCCCGAGGCCAGAAGCTCTCTATCCGGCGAAAAGGCCACGCTGACATAGGCCGGTTGTTTAGCAGTCTGACCTGGCCATGGCCCTCTCGCCAACAGCACCCCAATCAGAGCGCCCGCCAGCATCCCGGCCATAAGCCAGACGCGCAGCGCAGCCCGCCGGGGGCCCTTCAAAATCACCGGTTTCGTCCGGCCACCTTGTAACGCCTGGCGCATCTCGGCCGCGCTCTGAAAACGATCCCCCTTCGATAGCTCCATAGCCTTCAAAATCGCTTTCTCCACGTGCAGTGATAGGTTGGAGTTGATGTCCCGCGCCGGGCGAAGGACTTTGGGATCCGCCATGCGCTGACCAGCCATAGGTGGCGGTTGGGCAGTCAGCAAGTGGTAAAGGGTCGCCCCCAATGAGTATAGGTCGGAGCGAGCATCGGTATGGCCGGTTCCAGCGCCATATTGCTCGGGCGGGGCATATTCTGGGGTACCCAGGCCGCTCATGCCATCCGTCGTGCGGGGATTCGACGGGTCGTACAATTTCACCAGGCCAAAGTCTACCAGCACCACCTTATCGTCCGGCGTGAGGATGATGTTCTGCGGCTTGATGTCGCGGTGGATAACACCACGATTGTGGCAATGAGTCAGCGCGTCCAACAGTTGCTCGGCCCAGGCCAGCACATCCCGGGTCGCCAACGGTTGCCCGCCTACCCCCTCAAGGATCTCCAGCAGGCTCTGGCCATCTACCCAGCTCATGACCAGGTATTGCCGGCCACTGGGCTCGATGAAGTGATCGGTGACTTTGGGCAGGTTGGGATGGTCCAAGTTAGCCAGGATCAAAGCCTCGCGTTGGAACTGAGTCTGTGCCGCTGATGAAGTGTCGAAATTCTCCTTGATGGCGACTTTCTTGCGTCCCAGATGGGTATCCTCGGTCAGGTAAACGGCGCCCATGCCGCCGCAACCAAGAACGTGCAGAACCCGATACCGACCCTGTAAAACCGTGTTGGCAGCCAACAAGCCCTGCAACTCCGCCTGACACTTAGTGCAGTAGCGGGCGCTATCACGATTATCGTGGCCGCATTTGGGACACATTTGCATAGAAACACCTCCCGGCCATGTCTCTCTCCATTGATTACTGCAACAGCAGCACACTGCCAAAGCTGGCCGAGCCACTGGCCATCCCTGAGCCTTGAATGCCCAGCGCAAAGTATCCAATTTGACCCAGTTCCATCTGATGATCTTGTGACGGAGACCAATCTGCCCACTGAAAATCGCTCAAGGACACCTGGATTGGTCCGGCCTGCCCCGGTGCCACATCCACAAAAGCGCGCCACACTTCGCCGCTGAAGGCTTCGCCCGCACAGCGCCGCCCCTCCCCGAATTGCACAATCAATTGCTTAGGTACATTGTCGTTCTGCACCCAGACCTCCAGATAACCAGCGCCGCCCCAGTCTTGCTCAGGGACAAAGCAGCGTTCAAGGACAATGTAATCGTTCGGCGCCGCACCATTGATGACATAGTTCAAGACCATGACAGGGGTTCCAGCGCGGCCGTCTAGATGGATCGAGCCATCGTTTGTGCCCCACGCAGCATTCATAACGTAGGTGGACTGCAATTGGCTGTCGTCGTACGTGCCAAAATCCTCGACGACGTTAACCCGTGGCACAGGGGTGAGCGTTGCCGTCGGTATGTGGGCAGTAGTTGGGGTGGCCGATGGCATAGGCGCACGGCTGGGCGTTGAGCCGGGCGGCGGAGGCGGCGCAACGGGGGTGAGCGTAGTTGGCGGCTCGACCACCGTCACCGAGGGCCCGCCTGGGGCGGGTGCCTTGGTGGACGGAGACGCCGTGGCCGGCGTTTCCGTCGGCGTGGCTGCTGGCAAATCACTGGCAAGCTGAGTGGGTGTCGGCGCGCCATTCAAGGCCATCGCCAGTGCCACAGCCATGCCTGCCACGACGATGCCTGCTCCGATAATAGCTACCCGAGGCAAGTCCCTCACCTTCGACGGCAACCAGGCCACGGTGTTGCTGGAAGACATAGGCGGCGACGCGCCCCTCGCCGAGGCGGGCGTTGCCAGCAAGGCCCGCCGCATCTCCCCTGCCGAGGCGAAGCGCTCCGCGGGCTCCAACTCCAAGGCCTTGACCAGAGCCTCCTCCACCGATGGCGAAAGCGACGGGTTCAACTGGCGGGGCGAAGCCAACGGCTTGGCGAGTGAGGGTGGCAGCAGGCGGTCGGTGGCCGTGGGAGGCGCCTGCCCGGTCAGCAGATGGTAAATGGTTGCCCCCAGGGCGTAGACGTCGGAATAAGCGTCAGTGTGAGCGCCGCCGGTGGCGTACTGCTCGGGCGGGGCGTACTCCGGCGTGCCCAGCCCGCGCAGGGCGGTCATCGTCTGTGGGTTGCTGGAGTCGAGCAGCTTCACCAGCCCGAAGTCCACCAGGTATAGCTCGCCGCCGGGGGTCAGAATGATGTTCTGCGGCTTGATGTCGCGATGCAGGACCGGGTAGGGACGCTGGCTATGCAGGTATTCCAGGGCATCCATAATCTGCATGGCCCAACCCAACACGCGACTCTGGCCCAGGGAACGGCCCTGCCCCCAGTCTGCAGCGGCGATGTCCAGCAGGTTGTGCCCCTGGATGAACTGCATCACCAGGTACTCGTTGCCCGCCTCGGAGAAGTGCTCATACACCTGCGGCAGGTTGTGGTGATGCAAGGCCATCAATACCTGCGCCTCGCGTTGGAACTGGCTGCGTGCCTGGGCAAAGGCGGAGGGGCTGGCGTGGGGATCGGGGATCATCTCCTTGATAGCCACCCAGCGGTCAGCCTGCTGTGTGTCCTGGGCCAGGTAAACAGCCCCCATGCCCCCCTGGCCCAACAGCCGGTCGATGCGGTAACGGTTGCGTAAGGTTTGTCCAATGGCCAACATCTTAGACTCCCTTGTGGCATGCAAGCCGGGCTCGTAGCTCAGTACCAATTGGCAGGTTGCGAGCCTGTCCTGCTGCTAATACGGCTCCCTCACAAAAGTCCAATTGTCTTCGAACAAAACGTAAGCCAACCCTTTGCTGTGGCCATCGCTATCCCGAAAAATGATGCCATTATCGAAATCTTGAACCAGGTCAAAATTATCAAAGCCATGTTCGTCGTCTAATGCCCAGCCTATGCGGGCATCAGCGCCGCCCAGTTGATTGCACCAGACGTCGCCAAAGCCACGCCGGGGCTGCCGTAATCCATCCGG
>JAHELX010000408.1:0-1119 GCA_024643945.1 Anaerolineales bacterium | reverse complement strand
ACTCTGGTTCTCCCTCCCACCAATCCGCATTCAGGATTTGCCAGTCGCCAAACGTATCATAGACCACAATAATCTGGGGTGGCCGATCTGAAAGATAGAACATATGGCCGTTTTGGAAAGGCTGCTCCCCAGCGACTGGCACCGTCCTGGGGGATGCGTACAACGGACAACCCAGTCGGCTCTCATACTTCACCCACAGTGCGCTGAATTGTCCCCGTGCAGGATTAAGGCACCCGGCCGTCGCGGCGGGCTCAGGAGTGGGTGTGGACAGCGGAGGAGGGCTGGGCGTGCGGGTCGGCGTGAACGTCCGTGTCGGTTTGGGCGTAGGAGTGGGCATGGGCTCGGCTGTGCGGGTCGGCTCCAGCATGCGGGAAGGCCTGGCTGCGACAGCCGGGCGAGTCGGGGTGACAGCAGCGGCCGTCCGGGGCGTGGTTGTGGGCATGGGCGGAGGCGCAGGCGTGGCCCGCAGAGCGCCGCTCAAGGCTAAGCCTAAGGCCAGGAAGCCGCCTATAAAGACAACACCCGCTCCACCTAAAATCGGCAGCCACGGTAGGCCCGCTGCGCCCGGCAGGCGCCGGATCAACGGTTTGCCGGGAAGCGTAGGCTGGATGCCAACCGTGGAAGTAACGCGGCCCTGCAAAACCTGGCGCATCTCAGTCGCCGATTGAAAGCGCTGCTCCGGGTTGATGGCCATCGCCTTGAAGACCACTTTCTGAACGTGCGGCGAGAGGTCCGGCCGCAGCTTGCGCGGCGGGGTAAGACGGCCGCTGCCTCCCACCAGGTCAGGCGCCTCGGGCGGCGGCTGGCCCGTCAGCAGATAGTACATGACCGCCCCCAGACTGTACAGGTCGGAGCGGGCATCCGTGCCCGTGCCATACTGCTCAATAGGGGCAAATCCGGGTGAACCGACACCCCGTGCCCATGTTTGCGTGGGACGGCCAGGCGCGTGCAACTTGGCAATGCCGAAATCCACCAGCACCGGTTTGCCGCCAGGCTTTAGCTTGATATTGGATGGCTTGATATCGCGGTGGATCACGGAATGGCTATGCATATGTTCGAGCACATCCAACAATTGCTCGGCCAGGGCGATGACCTCGCCCTCAGGCAGGGGACCACGCT
>JAHELX010000407.1 GCA_024643945.1 Anaerolineales bacterium | reverse complement strand
TGAGGTTGAGGCTGGAGGGGGGGAGCAGACTCCAGTTTTTGCGGTTGAGGGATGTGGGGTGTCTCGCCGGGTCGTGGCGTTCCATACTGATCTTGATGCCCCGTGTCTGTCTCTGGAGGTGCCCGCCGACATCCAGCAACTCAAGCGGACCGACATGGCCCTGGCCCACGATTGGCGCTTATGCGTCCGGGAGGCCTTCGAGACGTATCTGGACCGAGGCTATGTCGTCACCGGTTTTGTGACACAGGGCCAAGGGGAGACCCGCGGTAATTCTTATATCCTCTCGCGCGTGACAGATAACCTGATAGAATGGATTGGGATGGAGTGAGTACGTTGCACAGCAATAAAGAATCTCATGGTCTTGCTGAGCCAGTGTCAAACGTGACTATCCGTGCTTTTCAAATGGACGATTGGCAACAGGTGGCTGAATTGTGGAGACAGCCGGAAGTGGTATGGGGTACTCTGCAATTGCCATACCAATCGCTGGACGACCTGCGTCGACGCTTGGAAAACCCTCCCGAACGCCTCCACCGATTGCTCGCCGTGACCGACGATGGCAATGTGCTTGGATTGCTCGGGCTTGAGGTGGGGCACGACCGGCGTTCGCATACCGGATACATTGGCATGATGGTTCATCCAGACTTTCACAATCAAGGCATCGGCTCGGCGCTGATGCAGGCTGCCGTCGACTTAGCCGAGCGGTGGCTCAATTTAAGCCGTATCGAATTGACAGTCTATACCGACAATCCGGCTGCTATCCACCTCTATGAGAAGTTCGGCTTTCAAATCGAGGGCACGCTGCGGCGTTACGCTTACCGTGATGGCGAATACCCGGATACCTATATAATGGCGCGAGTGAGAGAATGACCAGACTCCGCACGTTTCTCAAAATGGTCCGTTTTGAGCATACGATCTTCGCCCTGCCTTTCGCCTATCTGGGTATGGTGCTGGCGGCTAACTGGCCCCCTATTGCAGGGGGCTGGCCCCCTGCTGGAGGGGGCTGGCCCCCTACTGGAGGGAGCTGGCCCCTTACAGTGGGGGGGCCTGGTGCCGGAATCAGGTTTCCCACCCTGAGCCAGTTTGTGTGGATCACCATCGCGATGGCGGCTGCTCGCACATTGGCCTTTGCCGTCAATCGTTATGCCGACCGCATTTACGATGCCCGCAACCCGCGTACGGCGAATCGCCCCCTTCCTACCGGCCAGCTCTCACCGGGCGCGACGTTGGGCTACGGCGCGCTGGCGTTGGTCGTATTGGTCTTGGCTGCCTGGCAATTCAACACATTGGCCCTCAAGTTACTGCCCGGGGCGCTTATCCTCCTGATCGGCTACTCATACACCAAGCGCTTCACCTGGCTCAGTCACTGGGTGCTGGGCGCCACCGACGCGCTGGCACCGGCCGGAGCCTGGGTAGCGGTGCGCGCCTCGGTGAATCCGCCGGCTTGGCTGTTGTGGCTGACCGTCACCTTCTGGATCGCCGGCTTCGATTTGATTTACGCCTGCCAGGACACCGAGTTCGACCGGGCGGAGGGGTTACAGTCGGTGCCGGCTCGTTTCGGCAACGCCGTGGCGCTACGGCTGGCCCGGGTCAATCACCTGCTGACAGTATTGGCACTGGCTGCCGTCGGCGGCGTGATGGGATTGGGCTGGGTCTATTGGCTGGGGCTGGCTGTCGTCGGGGGGCTGCTGGTATACGAACACTCCCTGGTCTCACCCGCCGATTTGTCGCGGGTGAACCTGGCTTTCTTCAATGTCAATGGCTACATCGCCATCACGATCTTCGTCGCCACGTTCGTGGCTTTGTATGTGAGATGAAATGCAATCTGATCCTTCTGTGGTAACTACTCAGCCAAGCCTCCCGCAGGTTGCCAAGGAGGGCAATTTTGTGTCTATAAACTGGCTAAACCTGCGGGAGGCTGATCAGTTACCTTGTGTGGAACTTTGAGTGAGATGATTCAGGTTCAAGGTCTTACCTTTACTTATCCCAACGGAACTAACGTGTTTGATGCATTTTCGTGGACGGTCGAGCGGGGGGAGGCATGGGCGGTTATCGGGTCGAGTGGCTGTGGCAAGACGACGTTGCTCTATCTGCTGGCTGGCCTGCGCCAACCGACCGCCGGTCAGGTGCTGATCGATGGCCAACGACTGACTCGGCCCCGCCCACGCACCGGGTTGATTTTGCAGGAATATGGCCTGCTCCCCTGGGCCACGGTGCGGGACAATGCCGCACTGGGGCTGCGCATCCGGTCCTTTTACGGGCCGGATGGGGTGCATACCCCTGCGGACGAAAGGCTGGGCGACAAAGGGGATCGGGTGGAACGCTGGCTCAAGCGGCTAGGCATTGATCACGTAGCCAATCAGTACCCGCATCAAATCAGTGGCGGCCAGCGGCAGCGGACGGCCATCGCCCGCACTCTGGTATTGCGCCCTGACCTGCTGTTGATGGATGAACCCTTTGGCGCGCTGGACGCCCTCACGCGAGAGGACTTGCAAAACCTCACCCTGGAATTACGTGCTGAACAACAGTTGACGACGGTCATTGTCACCCACAGCATCGAAGAAGCGGTGTTTATGGGCGAGAAGATCCTGGTACTGGGACAGCCTCCCAATCGAGATGCGGTCATCGTTCACAATCCCCAGGCTGGGGGTGCAAGCTACCGCCAGCAAGACGCCTTCTTTGCCCGCTGCAATGAATTGCGCGACTTGATGGGAGAAGATGTCAATGAAATGGCGTGATGCAGTCCTGGGTTTTGTGGCAACCTTAGTCATGTGGGAGTTGCTGTCCTGGATTATTGCCCGTCCCGTCTTCCCACCGCCGACAAAGGTGTTGGTCGTCTTCGCCCAGCAAATCACGGGCGACCTGGGGTGGCATCTGCTGGTCAGTGCCAGCCGGGTGGTGGCTGCCATCACCCTGGCCGTGCTGGCCGCCGTCCCCTCCGGGCTGGGGCTGGGGCAGATTCGGGCCCTCAACCGAATTTTCTCACCGCTCATCTACATCGTCCATCCCATCCCCAAGATTGTGTTCTTGCCCGTCATTCTGGTTCTCTTTGGTTCCGGCGATGGCAGCAAAGTTTTTCTGATCGCCCTTATCCTCTTCTTTCAGATCCTGGTTGTGGTGCGTGACGAGGCGGCTGATCTGCGCCCGGAGCTCATCCTGTCGGTGCGCTCGGTCGGTGCGGGCCGGCGGGCGCTTTACCGCTACGTCT
Organism: Anaerolineales bacterium; assembly: GCA_024643945.1. The sequence continues at coordinate 2,645 of JAHELX010000407.1, read as the reverse complement.
ACCTGCCGGCCTCCATCCCGGCTGTGTTGACCGCGCTGCGGGTCAGCGTCGGCACAGCGGTGGCTGTCCTCTTCATCGCCGAAACCTACGCCACTACCTCGGGCCTGGGCTATTACATCATTGTCGAAAGCTGGGGCGCGTTGCGTTACGCCCAGATGTACGCTGGTGTGCTGGCCATGAGTCTGCTGGGGCTGGCCCTTTACTTTGCCGTGGACGGCCTCGACCGGCGGCTCTGCCCCTGGCGGCAGGCCGATTGACGAGGATGTGACACGAGGTTATAATGGAAACCAATGGACGACTATTTCGACGCAGGTGCTCGGGAGGGTAAACAAGAGATGGTAGTTAAGGAAATAGAAGTAGGGGCAGAGGGGAAATTAGTTGTCGATCAAGAAATGCTGGGGGCAGCCGGCCTGGGTAAACGTTTGCGACTCATTATACAGAAAGGGGAAATCCGTATTCTTCCTGAGTCCACATCCGACCCGGAAGAAGCACTGGAAGACTTAGCGGGGTGCCTGGGTCGAGAGTCAGCAATGGAGTATGACTTTCACCTGAAGATTGGCGGCTTGTATGAAGCTCGATGAGTTGATTGGTGGCTCTATCTACGTAGATACCAACGTATTGTACATGGCAATTATCCAACGTTTGGGTTTGACTACTATTGCGTCGGATGATACAGATTTTGATCGGATTGAAGGGTTAGAGCGTCACTGGGTTATCAACCCACCCGAACAGCGGCGGTCAAGAGATGTACGCCGTCCACGCTGAAGGATTGTCTACCGCCAATACCCCTACGATTACACCCACTTGGATCACAACCTGAGGTAGCTAGATGATCTCCCCCAAACGCTTGGTCGTCGGCATTTCGGGCGCCAGCGGCGCAGTGCTGGGTGTGCGCCTGCTGGAGGTGCTGGCCCAAATTGACACGGTCGAGACACACCTGATCATCAGCCAGGCAGCTCGTATCACCATCAGCGATGAAACCGGCCGCTCCGTTAAGCAGGTCAAGGCTCTGGCCGATGTGGTTTACAACCCGCAAGACGTGGGGGCGGCCATTGCCAGTGGTTCCTTTCCCACCAACGGTATGGTAATTATCCCTTGCAGCATCAAAACCCTGAGTGCCGTGGCTCATTGCTACGCCAGCGACCTCCTCTCTCGCGCTGCTGACGTGACACTAAAAGAAGGCCGTCCCTTGCTGCTGGTAGTGCGCGAAACACCGCTGCACCTGGGCCATTTGCGGCTGATGGTCCAGGCCGCCGAGATGGGCGCGATTATCTTCCCCCCAGTCCCTGCTTTCTATGCCCGTCCGTCATCTATGGATGAGATGGTAGACAACACCGTCGGGCGCATCCTGGCCCGACTGGGGATTGACAACGCGTTGTTCAAGCAGTGGAAGGGGGTGGGGAGGTGAATGACTGACGACTCTCTCGCCCAAGTTCGTGACTTCCTGGCTGACCAGCATACCCTCACCCTGGCCACCATCGGCCCGGATGGTGAGCCTCAGGCAAGCGACCTGTATTACGCCGAGACCGGTGACCTCAGCCTCTACTTCATATCTGTCCCCGGCAGCCGCCATGCAGCCAACGTCGCCCGCGACCCCCGCGTGGCTGCCACGATCCATGCCGACTCAACCCGCTGGCGTGACATTCGGGGTGTGCAGTTGGAAGGGGTGTGCATCCGCATCACCGGCACGGAGCGAGCCACAGCCTGGACCCGCTACACGGCCAAATTCCCCTTCGTCCTGGCCGACGCGGCCCTGGCCCGTGCCTTACACAAGGTCGAGATATATCGCATTACTCCCCGCTGGCTGCGCTGGGTTGACAACTCTGCTGGCCTCGGCCATAATCAGGAATGGATACTGGCTCATGGCGAATGGTAGATAGTAGAGGATAGATGGCAGTCAATAAATGGTAGAGGATGGCTTTTTTTCATTTGTCGACTTGCCGATTTGCTTGATTTGCTGACTCGCTCTATGTCCTTCAACTCCGCGTCCGAAAAACGACAGTACGTAAATACGATGTTCGCCCGCATCGCCTATCGGTACGACCTGATGAATCGGGTGATGACGGGTGGTCAGGACGTGCGCTGGCGACGGCTGATGGTGCACGAAGCGGCTCTACCCCATGGTGGACGCTTCCTGGACGTAGCCACCGGCACCGGCGACGTGGCCTTCGAGGCTTTGCGCCAGCAGCCGGGGTTGGCCCTCGTTGTGGGCGCCGACTTCACCCTGCCGATGATGCAGGTCGGGCAGATGCGGGCTGACGCCCGTCCGGTACGCTGGACTGGTGCGGATACCTTGTCTCTTCCTTTCCCCGATGATACTTTCGACGCGGTCGCCTCCGGCTTTCTGATGCGGAATGTCACTGACGTAGCAGGGACCCTGGCCGAGCAGCGACGGGTCACCCGCTCCGAGGGGCGGGTGTTGGTCCTGGACGTGCCCCGTCCGCCCGACACCCTTTGGGGGGAGCTCTTCCGCTTCTACTTTCACCAGATCGTGCCTCGGCTGGGCGGGCTCATCAGCGGCCAGCCTGACGCTTACACCTATCTACCCCGTTCGGCCGACGCCTTTATGCGTCCCGATGAACTGGCTGCCGCGATGGAATCGGTGGGCTTGTGTCACGTGCATTACCAGATGTTGATGCTGGGTA
>JAHELX010000406.1 GCA_024643945.1 Anaerolineales bacterium | reverse complement strand
ATTCCTCCTCGGGCTAAAACGTAAAACGACGTAAAACGTAAAGCGTAAAGACTCAAATTGCGACTTCTAATAATAATAAACGTTGTCCGGGCCAAAATTCGGGCATCTGCATCAGACGAATTCGTCAATCCGTACCGACCAGCGCTATCTCATTTCCACCTTCACATCTTTGCACCACGCCGGCCCTGGCTGGTCATTATGTTCCGGCTTCAAACAGGGTGGCATCAAAGGGCTGGGCCTTGAGGCGCCCCATCTTCGTCGGCATGGCGGTCACCGCTATGGTCGCTCTCCTCTTCATAGTACTACAACCGTACTTCAGTCGACATGTCATTCTGCCTGCACTTGGGCCGCAGGCACAGGTGAGCGACCTAAGGGAGCGAAGAATCCCGTGTCTGGAGAGAAACCTGCCCTCACAATACGAGATTCTTCGTCGTTTCACTCCTCAGAATGACACGTACGGTTGTAGTAATAGCAGGCCAGGGGGAATTCGACTGGCAGGGGGTACAGGAGTTGTGAGAGTTACGCAAAATCATTAAATGTGAATCGCCAGGTGTGGTATAATGAATAGGAGAACCAACAACAAGTATCACCAGTGGAAAGTCATTAGAGGAATGTTGTAGAGCGATGAAGATCCGCCCTTGTTCTAATCGACCCATCCTCGAACCTTGTAGTTTGGAGGGGTATGCCTACCAGCTTGATCCCTACATCGGTTGCGAGCATCGCTGTCGTTATTGCTATGCCCTCAACCAGGCTGAGACAGAGTGGGCAGAGGAGATCCTGACACACCCGGATCTGATTGGTCAGCTCAGCCACGAGCTCTCCGCCCTTGAACCCCAGCCGATCTATATCGGATGGAATTCTGACGCCTACCAACCCTGTGAGGGAAGTTACCGGCAGACCCGCCAGGCGCTGGAGCTACTCGCAGAACGAGGTTTCTCGGTCTGCATTCTGACCAAGTCCGACCTGGTAGTCCGTGACATTGATCTTATCGCGAGTATGCAAGGCTCGTCGGTGGGTTTCTCGATCGCCTTCCAGGATGAGCACATTCGACAGTTGTTTGAGGCCGCAGCACCACCCAATGAACGCAGGATTGAGGCACTCAGGAGGTTGAGAGAAGCAGGCATCGAAACCTACGTGCTGATTACCCCGGTGATGCCTTTCATCAGCGATGTGAAGGCGCTTATCGAAATGGTAGCGCCATACACTGACACCATTTGGATCTACGGCTTGAGCTTTGAAGTGGAGGGAGACCAAAACTGGCAGAACGTTCGGAGCATACTGGAGTGTCATTTACCTGAGATGACAGAGAAGTACCGGCAGATTGCCTTCTCGGCTGATCACCTCTACTGGGTGGAGCTGCGACAAGAACTGGAGGCATTACAGCGTAGGAGAGGATTAGACCTGAGGATAGGTCTGTGAGGGGAAAACTGGAGGCAGGGCAATATAAGGAATGACCCTACACGCTTGGGAGGCACTACTGGGTGCTTATCTGCTAGGCTCAATTCCCTCCGCCTATATCGTGGCGCGCTTGGTGGCTGGGGTAGAAATCCGGCAAGTTGGCGATGGGAACATGGGGGCCAAAAACACCTTTGAGTCGGTGGGGAGGCTGGCGGGTGTGGTGGTAGGCGTTGCCGATATCGGCAAAGGTGCGCTTGCCGTAGCCCTGGCGCGTTACTTGTCGGTCTCGGAAGGGGTTGTGTTGCTGGCGGCCGCATGCGCCGTGTTGGGCCACGATTTCCCTCTGTTCCTGGGATTCCGAGGGGGGCAGGGAATGGCGGCGATGGTGGGGGTTTTCTGCGTACTCTTTCCCCAGCAGACGGTACCGTCGTTGGGCGTCCTGGCAATCGCCCTGGTACTCACTCGCAACTGGGAGCTGAGCTGTACCGCCGGCTTTGTCACCCTGGTCATCCTGATGTGGCTGGCGGGTCAGCCTGCCAAGCTGTTGCTCTACGTCGTAGTATTGCTGCTGACCCATGCGCTGATGAAGCTGCTACGGACACGGCAGGCGCGCCATGTGGCGACCTGAGTCAGGGTCAGCAGGGCCGCTACAACGGCGGGGGAAAGATCTCTCTATGAATACACTACCTATTTGCGCGACTTTTCTGTGCCTCTCGCAAGTCGGTATCCAGCCTCTTCAGATCCACCAGCGTGACCTGGTGCTGCTCAGCCTCGGCCCGGGCGGCTTCAGTAAAACCAGCGCGGGCAAAGAAGGCGTAGTGTACCGTCCAGCCTATCCCCTTATCCGGTAGCGCCGCCAGCACCCTGGGCGTTTTGGTCTCAACCAGCTCCCTCAGCAGGGCACGCCCCACGCGCTCACCCCCCCACTTGCACTCGCCTAATAGAATGGCCCGCTGGCGCCAATTGGCCGCCACTACATCTACCTGCACCCGGCGGCTCCAGTGACCCCCGACCTCTTCCGGTTCGAACGGCAACTGGCCCGCTCGCCCTTGTATGTCGACCCACTGGCGGCTGAGCTCCTCAAAGGCTGTTCCTCCCACAAACGCTCGCAATCCTTCCCGGATGAGGGGCAGGACCCGCTCCGGCCGGTAGGTCAGCTCGTCATATCGAGGAGCGATGAAGCGAAAGTAGAAGCGGAAATAGGCATCGTTGAGGTGATAGCGTCCCTTCCGGGAACGCCTCCGCTGGCTCGGGGGGATGGTCACCGGCAGGCGCCGCTCAACCAGGCGCAATTCTTGCAGGCGGGCCAGGTACGCCGTGAGGTGAGTCCGTCCCACCAGGGCGGCATTGGCGATGTCGGACAGCGTGTGGTGCCCGGCGCCAATGGCCTGCAGAATCGCCAGGTGGGCACGGGGTTCACGCACCTCGTCGTAGAGCAGAAAGGCCGGTTCCGCGACGAACATACTCCCCGGGGCCAGGATGACCTGGCTGATGTTGTCGCTGAGAGACCGTTCCGGATCTAACCATTCCAGGTAAGCTGGTACCCCTCCCACTACGGCGTAGGCCGCCACCCGCTCTTCGGCCGACCACGCCGGCAGGAACTGGTGCAGGTCCGCGAAGAGCAGGGGCTGAAGATGCCATTGGCCGGTCAGCCGGCCGAAGAGGGGAGATTGGCGCGCTTGCAGCGTTTCCATGGCGTGGATGTGAGATCCGCACAAGACGATGACTAATTGGGATGCCTTGAAAAGCTGGTCCCAGGCGTGCTGCAGCGAGGAAAGCATGGCCGGGTCGCTTTCAGCGGCGTAGGGGAACTCGTCGAGGATGAGGATGTGGCGGCGGTCTCCCACTTGTGCCTGCGCCCCAAGTGCAGGTAGGACAGCGGCGATGGCCTGCCAGCAGTCGGCCCAGGTGTCGAAGGTTGTGGCCTGCGCCGTTTCGACGCCCAGCACGCGAGCGAAGAGTTTGCGACGCTGCAGCAGCGCCGGTTCCTTCTCGGCGGCCCAGTAGGTGTGAGTCAAACCAGAAGTCTCCGCCCAATGGCGCAAGAGAACGGTCTTGCCCACCCGGCGGCGGCCATAGAGCAAGATGAACTGAGCCGCCGAGGGATACTTGCGTTCCAGGCTGGCACTCAGGAAAGCCATTTCTGTCTCACGGTTTACAAACATAGGGCGGACTCTTTCATATAACTAAGGCACATGCAGATTAGTATAATGAGCATGTGCCTTATTGTAGCATAGGCAGTCGGGTTTGGCAAAGAGCTGAGCCTCGCCAGCCCGCCCCGGCTGCGCCGCGCGGGCCGGGGTAGAAATTGAGCGACTCTCCGTGAGACTGAAGTGCCTGGCACCTGATCGCCATTTGGCATTGCTGATTTCGGACAAAGATGATTGGAAATATAGAGAAGACGTGGTATACTAATCAGCCTGAGCAGCTTAGACAGGAGAGTGTCGTGACCGTCAAGATTCATGCTATTCAGACAGGCTCTGTTCAGATCAAGACAGCGCAGCGTGTCAGGAAGACGGGCGCTTGATTCGGGTCCTTAACAACATATCATCAGGCCCGTAAGACGGATGAACAGACCTTTCGCATTATCGAATTCGTGCCGAACCAAAAGGTAGCTGTGAAGACCTTGCCCCAGTCGTCTCCTGACCTCGAGATGCGATTCAGGCTTGAGGAGGAAGGGACCGCCACCCGCGTCATAGATGAATGGAAGCTCGACACGGGAAGGCCGGCACTTCTGGAGAGGTTGGCGGCAGGCAGGATCAAGTCCGCTGTGGCCGAGAACCTGGCCAAACTCAAGAAGCTCCTTGAAACGGGCCATGTCGTTCTCCAGGATGGCAGGCATGCCACACATGAAAGGAGAGGTGCATCAAGGTGGATAGAAACGATTTCATAAATTGGGTCGAAGGATATCTTCGTGCCTGGAACAGCAATGATCCCAAGGATATCGGGCTTCTCTTCTCGGATGACGCTTCTTACTATACCGGGCCGTTTGACGAGCCGTGGCGAGGCCGCGAAGCGATTATCGACGAGTGGTTGAGTCACAAGGATGAGCCCGGTTCATTCACGTTTGAATATGAATTGGCGGCCACCGAAGGAGACCTCGGGGTTATTCGAGCTCTAACTCGCTACATGAATCCAGCGCGTGAGTATAGCAATATATGGTTTATCAAGCTGAATGAGAAAGGCGAGAGTGTGGAATTCACTGAATGGTGGGTGGAGAACAAGTGAGCCGCGGTAGTCGCAGGAAATTGAATTGCGCCGGGTTCGTTGATCTTGATACGATCAAACAGACAGCGCTAGCCAGCGACATGCCAGACGCTGCCTCTTGGGTAGAGTTGTGGATAACGTCAGAGTAGGCACTCAAGGAAGACTAGGCTCACCTGGCAAAGAAATCTCCGTTGTTTAGCAGCGCTTTTCAATATGGGCGCTTTACCTCCAGGCCAGGTATCATCTTGAAATGACGCTCATTGTCACTGGTAAGCTCAAGGCCATGCGTAACGGCAGTTGCGGCAATCAAAGCATCCGGTATGGCAAGGCCATGACTCTTACTATATGCCAGCATAAGCTCATATGCTTTGGCAGACTCCAATGACGAGATGTGCACGACGACGAAGTCGGCAATCAACTTTCTGGCTTTGTCAATCTCTTCCTGGTTGCGACATCCCGCGATTAGTTCCATGGCCGAGATCGCGGAAATGAAAAGGGGCGCGCCAGAGGCAAATGCAGAATCCACGAAGTCGGCAGCTTCTTCGCTGCCCCGCGACAGATCGACCAGCACGGTAGTGTCCAGGAGCTTGCCGGTCATTGGCGCGACCACTGTTGGCTACGCAGACGCTCCAGCCACTCCCGTGACGACAGACCTTGCATATCCTCACGGTTGGTCCACATACCGAAATATTCTGCTTCTCGCACAGAGTGCTCTGTCCGCCTGGCCTGCTCGCCCTCTGTGGGGGCGACAGAGGTCGGAAAATGCTGCTCCAGTAGATCCTCTACCAGAACAAATTCCTCCAGCGGCAAGATAACGCCAACCGGATTGCCCTCCGCGTCCGTGATAAACTGACGTTTGAGTGCGGTCATAGTGATTTTCACCTCAGTAAAACCTTCCGTCACCGCAGTAATTATACCTGAAGAATGTGTTTACTGCCAGTACTCTGTCAAGGGTGATTTGGTAGAAACCCCCGTTGCAGCAAAATTGCAGTCAAAAGACTGAGGGCCTCCGCTTCGGGAGGCCCTCGACCACTCTATTTAGTGGTATTTTCTATACTCTTATGTTCAGGTGAGCCGCACAGGACTCGAACCTGTAACCCGCTGATTAAGAGTAGGTCATTAACTTGGTGCCGCCTGACTCTCGATTCGTAGCGCCTTATTTGGAATCAGGGGGTACAAATCGTCCTGCTCGTCGGCGGCGATTTGGGAGAGGTTGGCGCGGGGTGAGTGCTGAGCGTGGCGCTGGCG
>JAHELX010000405.1 GCA_024643945.1 Anaerolineales bacterium | reverse complement strand
ACCCACGGTCCCGAGCGAAGCCCCCCACGGGGCTGCACAGGGGAGAGGGGACCTATCCCCGCAGGGGACCTATGGGTGGGCTAGCCCGCCTGAGCAGCCTGGCCCATAGGTCCCCTCTGGGGAAAAGGCTGCCCCGCCCTATTTTTCAGACATGCTGTCAGATAGGGGAAGGGGGCTATGGCATGCAAAGACGCCTCTTGGGACGTACCGGGCTAGAAGTTTCAATTCTTGGTGCGGGTGGATTCCATCTATTGGAAATCAGTGCCGCTGGCGCGGAGGCGATCTTGAACCGCTATCTGGACGCTGGCGGTAACTACATAGAGACGGCTGCTGAATACGGCGACGGCGAATCGGAGCGGAAGGTCGGGCCGGTAATGGCGGTGCGACGCGATGAGTGTGTGCTGGCTACTAAGTGCCATGCTCGAGACCGGGACGGGGCCGCTCGGCTCCTTGACCGCAGCTTGGGCAATCTGCAAACGGACCATGTGGACATCCTATTCATGCACCACATTCAGAGACAGGCCGAGCTGGACCGGATCCTGGCGCCGGACGGGGCATTACGTGCCGCCGAGGCGGCGCGCGATGCAGGCAAGCTTCGCTTCATCGGCATCTCCAATCATGGGCATCCTGAAATCATGATGCAAGCCCTGAAGCGTTACCCCTTCGATGTCATCATGACCAACTTCAACTATTACGACCGTTTCAACTTCCCGTTAATCGAGGAAGAGTTGCTGCCGCTGGCTTTGGAGGAGAACATCGGCATTGTGGGCATGAAGGCAGTCGGTGACGGTTTCCTATGGCGCTCTGCCGAGCAGGGTTTCCGCTACGCGTGGACTTTGCCAATCCATATTATGATAGCGGGCATGAACACGATGGCGATGCTGGAGCAGGACTTGGCCTATGCCAAGGCGTTCACCCCAATGTCGGAAGAGGAAAAGGAACAGTGGTTCTTTGAAGCGCCCGAACTGGGTACTTACGTGTGCCGCCTGTGCGACAAGTGCCTGCCCTGCCCGGAGGGAATCGATATCCCGCGCATCTTCGAGCTGGAGGGGTGGTACGACCGCCAGATGTGGGACGGAGTTGTGCGCGACCCAGGTGACTACGCGCTGCGCAATTCCTTGCGTTTCTGGTTTGATAACCAGGAGCGAGCGTTGGCGACCTATGCTGCCCTGCCGGTGAAAGCCGACGCCTGCACCGATTGTGGTGAGTGCGAGCCTCGCTGCCCCTACCACCTGCCGATAGTGGACAAGCTGCGGCATGTCCACTACAAGTTAACTGAGGCAAAGACGCTGTATTGATACCTGTAGCAGTTGGATGTAGTGATCTGCGCGAAAATGAGGGGAACAACTCTGCGTCTTTTCATACCTGAATCGATGGAGGGTATTGGGAATCATGGACAAATACGGTTACCGCTTTTCCTTTGGTCCCTGGAACATTCACGAGGGAGCTGATCCCTTCGGCCCGCCGGTACGCCCTGCGTGGGACTTCGATGATAAGTTAGCCGTCTATAAGGAATTGGGTTTCGACGCGGTGCAGTTTCACGACGACGACGCCGTGCCGCAGCTCGATGACCTGTCGCCGGCCCAAATTCGCGAGCAGGCGCAGGCCGTACGCCAAAAGCTGTCTGACAACGGACTGATAGCGGAGTTCGTTGCGCCGCGCTTGTGGGAGCACCCGATGACGATTGACGGTGCGTTCACTTCAAATGATCCCAAGGAACGCGCCTATGCCATTGATCGTGCTAAGAAGGCGGCGGACATTGGCCACGAGCTGGATACGAATCTGATGGTATTGTGGCTGGCACGTGAAGGTACCTATATGCGTGAGGCCAAAGATGCACGCCGTGCCACGCATCAGTTGCTGGGGGCAATCAACACATTATTAGAATACGGCCCAGAGCTGCGAATCGCTATTGAGCCCAAACCCAACGAGCCGATGGATCTGGCCTATATCCCAACCATGGGCCATGCTCTGGCCTTGGGGTTCCAAACCCAAGACCCGGCCCGTGTCGGCGTGCTGATGGAGTCGGCGCATTCTATCCTGGCAGGGCTCGATCCGGCGGATGAAATCAGTTTTGCCATGGCGTTTGACAAGCTGTGGAGTGTCCACCTGAATGACCAGAACGGTCTGAAGTTCGACCAGGACCGCTCCTTTGGGGCGGTGAATTTGCGGCGCGCGTTCAATCAGGTGCGGGCGCTGGATGAAAACCACTACTGGGAAGTGGGCGTGGTCGGTCTGGATGTCAAGGCCGTCCGTACCCAGCCGAATGAGGTCTCGACCAAACATTTGCGCAACAGCCTGCACATATTCTTAAGGTTGGTAGAACTGGCACGCTCGCTGGATCGACAGGCGGTCGATGCCCTGATCGCAGCCCGGGACTACGAGGAGCTGGACTGGTTGATCCTGAGCCATTTGATGCGATGACGTAGTGGTTTGATCGGGCGTAAACCAGAAGCATTAGATACGTGGGTCGGAATGTGCAGAAAAGCGGTTCCGACCCATCGCCGTTTTTACGCTGTGTGCTGTCTGATTGGTTGGGGGATTTGTATCTTCTCAATATCTTGGGGTAAGGGCAGGTCTTCCCCAAAGGGGACCTGCGGGTGCGCCTGCCCAGGCGGGCAACCGCAAGGGTTTGCCCCTACTTTTTGAGAAGATACGGGGATTTGATGTAGCTCCTGAATCGTTAGAGATGGCAGCTCTAATCATTCTCTTAGAAAGTTCAAACTAGTTTCAAAGGTAAACGTGATAGGATGATATGGGCTGTTTCTCAATGTCAGAGGGAACAAATAACCGCCGTCAAAACTGTGACAATGACACCCCAGAATATTTTCAAATCAGGCGCGCTATAGGCCACGCTGGCGGGACTAGATTGGAGGCCACCCAAAGGCAACGCTCTATAAGCTTGTTGAGGCAACTATTCGTGATCCAGTGTCAGGTCTGTCGAATTACGTACGTTACCAACACCATATTTTGCCCCGAATGCGGTCAATATCTCCTGTCAGGGGAACAGATTGGTACCGATCCCCTCGAGGTAAAGCAGATCAGATGGCAGGGAGAAGCTGATGACTGCCAGCTCAGGGATATGGAGATGCGCCTTGCCGGGCCGGTGACCATCTGCCTGCGCATCGGCCAGGACGAAAAGGTACGAATACTGGAAATTTCGCTGGTAAAACCGATCCGTCTGGGGCGCAGCGATCCAATGGAAGACATTTTTCCTGAAGTAGATTTGACCGATGATAGAGGCAAGGAGTATGGGGTCTCTCGCGAACACGCCTGTATCTTCCAACGGGATAATGCCGTTGAGGTGGAAGACCTGGGGAGCACCAACGGCACCCTACTTAACGGCGAACGGTTGGCTCCTTATATATCCAGATCCATGAAAGATGGCGACCAAATTCAGATGGGCAAGTTGCTGATCGAGGTGTGCTTTGAGACTCGACCTTCGTGAGCTACCTCGGTTGTGTACAAAATCCAAAAGAAAGGAGGTGGCAAGCAGTGTTGTTTCTGCCGTGGGAGAAAGGTCAGGGCCTGGTCGAGTACGCGTTGATTCTCATACTCGTGACCATCATAGTCCTGGCGATCCTGCTGCTCCTGGGTCCGACCGTCGGCAATATGTATAGCAACATTGTCAGTGGCCTATAAGTTCGTTCATTTCAAGTCATGATCATCTTTTATTGAGAACCCCGCCTAACGGCGGGGTTTCTTCGTTGGTACACACAAATTTCCAGGGTCATTGCGCCGGCATAGTGTCGAACACGATGTCCCACAGCGGCGAGCTGACCCCAAACCGCCGGTCCGGCGTCTTGTAATGATGCAGCATATGGTAACGCTTGAGGTACTTCCAGATTCCTCGGCGCATCGGGAAGTGATGGGTGGCGTAGTGGGTCATGTCGTAGATCAAATACCCGGTGACAAAGCCGGCGAACGTCGGCGCAACCCAATACGACGCCCCCAGCAGCGTGGCCAGGATCAGATGAAAGGCCACATAGAAAAGCAATGCCATAGGAATGCTGACCGCCGGGGGCATCACCAGACGGGTCTTACACTGCGGCTGAAGGTGGTGAATGCCGTGAAACAGAAAGGTCACCTTCTCCTGCCAGGGTGTACGAGGCGGGAAGTGAAACACGAAGCGGTGTAGCGTGTACTCGGCGAAGGTCCATAGGAACAGGCCGGCCAGGAAACCAAGGGGGATGTAGGCTGAAGATGTGCTGCTCACCTGCCCGGCGATCCCACTCAACTGGTTCCTGATGGCAGTGACCAGGAAGTAGACCACGACCGGCGCCCAAATGATCAGCACCACGGCCGGATGGATGTGCGTGAAGAATTCGAGAAAATCTGATTTGAATAAACGGATTGGTTCTTTGTCGTGATTGATTTCAATACCAATTGGACCAGACATGGCGATGGTCTCCTCGCGCGATATGCCTAAACTTCTAGCTTAGTATATCATGCTTTCCTTCCACCTACAATCAGTCTTGTGGATCCTCATAATTTCTGCATCAATAATTGAAAAGCGATGATTGTAACCAAGCTGTAACCACAACCTATGCTGAAATATGCTATAGTATAAGGTAAGTGGATAAGTAACATTCCTTTTTCCTGTAAGAAGACCATAAAATTGCACCTTGACAATTTGACCCGATGTGCTCTCCTATCAGCCGGGCCTGTATGCTACGCTAACATCCGCTGACTGGTAAAAGCGGTGTACCGACATCGGGTTAGTGTGATGCTTCAAATCCGATACATGATAGTCTCCCCGTTTTGTGTTGATGGGAGCACCGTGTCCATTTTCGTATCATGTTGAACTCTTCGACTACGCCCAGGATAAACCCCCTACCCCATCTTGTTGGTACGGAAACGAGATTCTCTGCTCCCGTCAACACGAAACGGGGAGACTATCTGTTTTTCGGGCCGGTGCCAGTTGCAGTGAATATAATGCCCGCACTTGGGTATAACATCCAGTGACGCAAAAAACTCGTCCAACAGGCATGTTAGCTTTCACCATCGTCTGGATTGGCCAGGTCATCTCATTGCTCGGCAGCGCTATGACCTGGTTTGCTTTCACCATCTGGGCCTGGCAAACCACGGGTGAGGCCACGGTTCTGGCGTTGGTTGGATTTTTCTCGTTCGGGCCCACCCTGTTGCTCAGTCCCATCGCTGGCGTCCTGGTAGATCGCTGGAATCGGAAGCTGGTGATGATGGTCAGTGACTTGGCCAGCGGCCTGGCCACCATCGCCGTCCTGTCGCTCTACGCGACCGGCAATTTGCAGATCTGGCATGTATACCTGGTCGGAGCTGTTGCGGCGGCTTTTGTCTCTTTCCAGTTTCCGGCGTACTTTGCAGCCGTGACGGTGATGCTGCCCAAGGAACAATATGCTCGCGCCCAGGGTATGCTGGGGCTGGCGTCGTCGGCTTCTGGCATCTTTGGGCCATTGCTGGCGGCTCTTTTGTTAGGGGTGATCGGCATCGTCGGCATCATGGTGATTGATGTGGTTACATTTCTGGTGGCGATTGGCGCCCTGCTCTTGGTGCATATCCCCCAGCCGGCTGTCACTGAGGCAGGACGTGAGGGCCACGGGAACATTTGGAAGGAGTCAATTTACGGATTTCGTTACATTCTCGAACGTCCCAGCTTGCTCGCTCTACAAGTCGTTTTGGCCGGCGGCAACCTGATGCATACGCTCGGCTTTACGTTAGTCGCACCGATGATCTTGGCGCGCACTGGAAACGAGGAGCTTGTGCTGGGGAGTATTCAGTCAGCCGGTGCAATTGGCGGTACCATCGGGGGGCTGCTATTGGTCATCTCGGGAGGCCCAAAGCGCAGGATACACGGGGTACTGATCGGGTGGACACTTGCCAGCCTGATGGGGGGGCCACTG
>JAHELX010000026.1:12278-22929 GCA_024643945.1 Anaerolineales bacterium | reverse complement strand
TGAAGGTCTCAACCTCCCGTGCTGCGCCGAAGTAGTATTCGCCCAGGGCCGAGAGGTTGGCGTCGTTGTCGACGAGGATGGGAACGGAGAGGGACTGGGCCAACAGATCACGCAGAGGGATATCCTGCCAGCGGAGGTTAGGGGCGAACAGGACCATACCCGAGTCGATGTCGACCAGGCCGGGTATGCCGACGCCGATGCCCAGCAGCGGCAGGCCCAGTCGCTCGGCGGCGTGAGTGGCATCGCAGATGATCTCTTGCGCTCGATGGATGATTGTCTCTTCGGTCTGGTGCGATCCGATGGACTCATAATAACGCCACTCGATCTCGGCCCGGAAGTTGGTCAGGATAGCCGTGATGAAATCCACGCCGATTTCGACGCCGATCATACACCCGGCGTGGGGATTGAGTTCCACCAGCATAGCCGGGCGACCACCTCGCGACGACCGCAGGCCAGCTTCCCGAACGAACCCCTGGGTCAATAATTCGCGGACCAGGCTGGAGACAGTGGTCTTGTTCAAGCCGGTGAGACTGGCCAGTTGTGCGCGGGAGAGAGGAGCGTGGGTCCATAGTTGGTTGAAAACGATGGACAGGTTGATCTCTCTGACCAGGGATTGGTCGCCTGTCCGGTAACGCTGCTTCAAGTCGCCTCCTTGCCTGTTCAGCCATTGAAAGGCTTAGTTTGTTGAGACAACCAACTAAATGGACAGTCATATTATATCAGGAAGGCTGGGTGGTGTCAATAGCTTCGCCGCAGTGATTCGGGTGATTTTCGACTGGATGTAAGACACAGCTCACCCATCCCCGCGATTTCCTACATCATACCAGAGTCGGGCCACTCACACAAAACTCCCTGAGCGCGCACTCAAAGAATTGTGCGTGAGTGGCCTGATGTGCACCAACATTCGGCCCAGTAACCGGCATCCTATGGCTTTCACCCCAAACTGAAACACGCCCCAGTCAAAATTGTATCTTGTCAATCGTAAACATTTATGCTATAAGATGATTGAGCGCACACATTGAGATTACAATTGCAGCCAGGTCATTAGGGTGAAATTACAGGGCATCATCTTCGATTTAGATGGGACCGTTTATCGCGGCGATCAATTGATTCCCGGTGCTCGTGAAACCATCGAGTGGCTTCGCGAGCGCTCCCATCCCATCGTCTTTGTCTCCAACAAGCCACTGCAAAGCCGCGCCGATTACGCGGCCAAGCTGACCCGGCTCAACGTCCCCACCCATCCCGACCAGGTGATCCACTCACCGCTGGTGCTCAGTCGCTACCTCAGCCGCGAGATGCCGGGCGCCACCCTGTTTGCCATCGGCGAGCCTCCACTGCTTGAGGAGTTGGCTGCCAGCTTTCGGTTGAGTGAAGAGCCCGACGAGATTGACGTAGTGATTGCCAGCTTTGACCGTACTTTCGACTATCGCAAGCTGAACATCGGCTTTCAGGCCTTGCGGCGAGGAGCGCATTTCCTGGCCACTAACGCCGACGCTACCTGCCCTGTGGCCGGGGGCGAAATCCCCGACGCGGGCGCCGTGATCGGCGCACTGGAGGGGTGCAGCAAGCGCAAGGTAGAACTGGTCGTCGGTAAGCCCTCGCCTCTCATCGTTGAAGTTGCCCTCGAACGGTTGGGAGTGCCGGCCAACGAGTGCCTGATGGTCGGCGACCGGGTGGAGACCGATATGTTGATGGGTCAGCGTGCCGGCATGACCACCGCCCTGGTGCTAACCGGAGTCACTCGACAGGCAGACCTGGCCCATGCGCCGGTTCAGCCTGATTACGTATTGGAAAGTATTGCCGAAGTACCCCGCCTGTTTGGCAGTGGATGAGACAGCGGATAAACGGATAGGCCCTGCCCAAACGTGGCTCTCTGTGTTGTCGGCTTCCTATCCGTTTATCCGCTGTCTCATCCGCTGCTTGCTTCAACATGCCAGGCTTTCAAGGAGCGCGCCATGTCATCTCCTATTCCCACCTTCTCAGCCCAAACGCGACGTGATAATCTGGATCGTATGCGATCCACGTACTTCGACATTCTGGTCATCGGCGGAGGCGTTACCGGCGTTGCCATTGCCCGTGATGCTGCCCTGCGCGGCTACAGCACTGCGCTAGTGGAACAGGCTGACTTTGCTAGCGGCACCAGTAGCAGGTCGTCCAAGCTGGTGCATGGCGGGGTGCGTTACCTGGAGAATTTCGAGTTCGGTCTGGTTTTTGAGGCCTGCCGGGAGCGCCGTTACTCTCTGCACAGCAGCCCCAACCTGGTACGTCCCCTTCCCTTCATCTACCCCGTGCACCAGGACGATCCCCGACCGCTGTGGCAAATCGCCATCGGCATGTGGCTTTACGATGGGCTGGCTACTTTCCGTAATATTGAGCGTCACCAAACTTGGGGCAAAGGACGCACGCTGCGTGAAGAGCCCATTATTGCTCCCGAGGGGCTTACTGGCGCCACTCATTACTACGATGCCACCACCGACGACGCCCGCCTCACTCTGACCATCGCTCTCGACGCGCATCAGGCCGGCGCTATTCTGGCCAACTATGCCCGGGTTGTGGCTCTGTTGCGTGAGGGAGAAAAGATGGTGGGTGCCCAGGTGCGCGACCGGCTAACCGGAGACGAATTTGAGGTGCGGGCTCGCGTCGTTGCCAATGCTACCGGCCCCTGGACCGACTCTCTGCTGAAAATGGCCGACCCCAACGCTGCCCGACGCCTGCGGCCCACCAAAGGGGTGCACTTGATCGTCCCTCGCGCGCGAGTCTGGTCACGGGCGGCCATTACCCTCAACTCGCCGCGGGATGGGCGGTTGATGCTCCTCATCCCTTGGGGGCGGTTCAGCATCCTCGGCACCACCGACACCGACTATCAAGGTGACCCCGCCCATGTGCAAGCCGATGCCGAAGACGTGGCCTACATTTTGGAAGCGATTCGCCATGCCTTCCCCGTGGCTGGCCTCAGCGAGGCCGATGTCATCAGTGCCTATGCTGGCCTTCGCCCCCTGATCGCTGACGACGCGCCTACGGGTTACAAAGTCTCACGCGAGCACCAGATTTTCAACACGGTGCCCGGTTTCTTCACCATTGCCGGTGGCAAGCTGACCACCTGGCGTTCGATGGCCGAGGAAATGGTGGGCGAACTGGGTCGCTACCTGGGCCGTGATCATGGCCTACACCCGGCGCATCCCTGCCAGACGGTTGGCCGGATCCTACCGGGCGGCGACATCTCCGACTGGTACAGCTACGTGGCGCGTCGAGTAGTCGAGCTAAGTGAGCGCCTTAGCCCGGAGACGATCACCCACCTGGTTTCTGCTTATGGCACGGGCTACATTGACGTACTGGCCCAGGCCGAGAGTAGCGATCATCTGGCCGGACCCCTTATCGCCGGGTTGCCCTATCTCAGGGCCGAGGCGCTACACGCCGTCCGGCACGAAATGGCCGTCACGCTGGAAGATGTCCTGTCGCGTCGCACCCACGTTCTCGACCAGACCCGCGATCAGGGGCTGGAAGTAGCCGCCGAAGTCGCTGCGCTGATGGCTACCGATCTCGGCTGGTCAGATCAGGAGCAGGTCAGGCAGGTTGATCTCTATCGGCAGGTAGTAGCGCAGACTCGCCGCTGGCGGTAAATCAGTCCTTTTTGTAGTAATGTTTGAGCCATCGAACAGCGGCGTACAGGTTTTCTCTTTCTCCTACTTCTCGCAACAAAGGGATTTGGTCGAGTTTATCTAGGCCAACGGAGCCTGGCAAGATGGGATTAATGCGCAGGTAACGTTTCCCCAAGATTTGCTGGCATTGATAGTCGGCCACCCCCACGTTGCCTTCGATCATCAGGCTGACTAAATGGGGCGCCCATTGCGTCAGGCCCCAATCCGCATCTTGCTGGGCTAGGAACTTGGAGTTGATACCTGTGCCAATCGAGAGCAGTGTCACCTGCCGCAGGTTTTGCCCACCTGTCTTCGGGTTTAGTGCCTGGGCCAGAGCACACATGCTGGGATTATTGGCTACAACGCCGCCATCAATGTAACCCTGGTAGATAGGGAAGTAGGTCGGAGCGGCACTGGTACGCAAGGCGACGTCCACCAACTTTTGGTCGGCATCTGAGTCGTTGCCGGGAAAGTTATGGAAGAACTTAGGCTTCCAGGTACGTAATACGCCGGATGTTTGGGGTTCGTTATCCAGGTCAAAGCTCGAGATGAGAACCCTTTTCGGCAGGTCACCCAGAGTGATTTCCCCCATGCGGTCCAGGATGGCTTGCTTGAGCGGTTGGTTGGAATAATCAGCGCCGGTCAGTTTGCCCAGATCGCGAATGTCGTCCCAAACCGAATCGGCGAACACCCTCGTACCGCTTTCTGCGTAGAGTTGTCCAATTTCCGTTGGCGTTAGCCCCGCAGCCAACCCAAGGGCCAGAATTCCCCCGGTAGAGGTCCCGGCAAATAAGTCAACTTTGGATAGAAAGCCAGGGTGGGCCTGCTCCAGTCGTTCGAGCAATGTGGCCGTAAGCACGCCGCGGATACCACCGCCATCCAACGACAAAATATGATACAGTGCCATTTCCACCTTCCCCCCTTATGCGATTATAAAATGCCCCCTCAAATCAGTTCGTTGGTGTGCGTCAACTGGCGTTGCTGGACACATCACCAAATCTAACGCAATTACACGTCGCGTGACGTCTCACTTTTCCATCAATACTGCTCCATATTGTTGTGCGACATCCTCAGGCACTTCAGGGTTGATCTGAATCAAGGCCGTGTCTTTGTTGTAGACGTGCTGGCCTAAACCTTTGAGCCAATCGGCCATGGGGACCACGTATTCTTGAGATTGGAAGACGATTATCTTGCCACCGCAAGTACCACAGTAAGAAGGTATCTCAAATTGAACGCCGGTGAGAGCACCAGGAGGCAACTCATCGCCCACGCCGATCAGATCCTGCTGGTTTTCGACCTCTAATCCTGCCGCTCTCAACTCGTTAGCCCATTCTTGCGCGGTCTGTGGCACTTGTCTGGGTTCTCCTGTACCGACGTCTGTTGGTAAGAGAAACAGAACCAGCCCTAGGCCAATACAGGCAGCGCAGGCAAAGCCCACTAAGATGCCGATCAATCCGCTGATGGCGAGGGCCAGTGAAGACCAACCTTGCCGAGGGGCCTGGTCGTAGTATTCGCCATAGTAGTACTGATCATCGTAGTATTCTTCATCGGTTCGGGGTTCGGTCATTTTGATATGAGCACCTTTTGAAACGTCATCGCTGCCGTGGAATCACGATCCAGAGAATGATATAAGGCAGCAGCCCCGGCAGGCCACCTGGCATGAGTAGAATCAGGAAAAGCAGCCGAAACCACCATGGGTTAATGCCATAAAAGGCACCCAAGCCACCGCATACTCCTGCCACTATACCGTTCTGTCGCCTCAATGGATTACGCTCTTGTGCCATAGTTGTTTCCTATTTGTGCTTGTCCAATAAATAACTTTGCCCTTCAATCGGCAGATCACGTGTAAACTGATTGCAGAAGTACCAAGTTATTTCTGGACAGGTGCTATATATTAATCGGCTGGCCCAAAGTGACGTGGGCGGCCTCCATTACCACTTCGGAGAGAGTCGGATGGGGATGGACGGTGCGTGCCAGTTCCTCGGTCGTCGTCTCCAGGCGGATCATGCCTGTCGCCTCGGCGACCAGGTCGGTCACGTGGGGGCCGATCATATGCACGCCCAGAACCTGGTCGTACCGGGCGTCGGAGACGATTTTGACGAAGCCCTCGTAGTCGTCTATGGCCAGCGCTTTGCCGTTGGCACGGAAGGGAAACTGCCCGACTTTGACCTCATAACCCTTCTCCCTCGCCTGTGCCTCGGTCAGGCCGACGCTGGCCACTTCGGGCCAGGCGTAGGTGCAGCGTGGCATATTGGCGTAAACCAGCGGCTCCGAATCCTCCCCGGCGATCGTCTCGACGGCCAGGATGCCCTGTGCCGACGCCACATGGGCCAGGGGCATCTTGCCGGTCACGTCGCCGATGGCGTAGATGTTGGGGACGTTGGTCCGCATATAATCGTCTACTGTGATCCAGCCCCGGTTGGTCTGGACGCCGACTGTCTCCAGGCCCAGATTCTCACTATTGGGCTGCACGCCGATAGCCACCAGCGCCTTGTCAGCGGGGATAGTCTGGGTTTGGCCGTTGCTGGAAACAGTGAGGGTCAGTCCTGAACCATCTTTCTTCACGTCCACTTTTTCGACTTTCGTGTTGGTGTGAACTTTAACGCCACGCTTGTTGAGGGCCTTGGCCATCTGCTGGCTGACGTCGGCATCCTCTAACGGCAGGACGGCAGGCAGCATTTCGACCAGGGTGACCTCAGCCCCGTAGGTCCGCCACAGCGTGGTGAACTCAACGCCAATAGCCCCGGCACCAATGATGGCGATGGACTGAGGCACTTCGGTCAACTCCAAAGCGTGATGGTAGTTGATGATACGGTCGCCGTCAAACTCGATACCCGGGATGGATCGGGCGCGGGCGCCCGTCGCCAGGATAATGTGTTGGGTCGACAGCGTGTCGCCCGTGGATAGGGCTACCTCCGCCGCCGACTTGAGGCTGCCTGTCGTCTCGAAGACGTCAACCTCATTCTTTTTCATCAGAAACTGCACACCCTTCACCAATCGGTCCGATACCTGCCGGCTGCGCTTCTGGGCGGGAGCATAGTCCACCTTCAGGCTGTCCTTGTCGAAGCTGAAGCCGTAGGTCTTGCCCTGATCCAGCAAACGGATCACCTCGGCATTGTGCAGCAGTGCTTTGGTCGGGATGCAGCCCCAGTTGAGGCATATACCGCCCAGGTGTTCCTTTTCGACCAGGGCGGTCTTGAGTCCGAGTTGGCGGGCGCGGATGGCGGCTACGTAGCCACCTACCCCTCCGCCGATTATTACAATGTCGTAGTTTGCCATGGTGTCATACCTTTCTGTAAGAAAGTTGAATACCAACGCCCCAAGACCGGGGCGTTGACGGTCAGCGATATTATATCACGCTCAGAACGGGGAGGCCAGTTAAATAGAGATGGGGCATCTCCCGCACTGTCCTTCCGACGTTCTTTCTGCTCATAGGCTAATGGATCCTGGCTTTGCCATGCCAGTGTCGGAGATGCACTTCACCCTG
Source organism: Anaerolineales bacterium (assembly GCA_024643945.1). Next base: position 15,804 of record JAHELX010000026.1, on the reverse strand, counting down.
ACCAGCTTTCCAATACTTCCACCACCTTTGCCAGAAAGCGGTCGGCGAGAGCCCCATCCATAATACGATGGTCAAAGGTGAAGCTCAGGTAGCACATAGGCTTGATGGCGATGCTATCCGTCCCCTCCACCGTCACCACTACCGGGCGTTTCTGGATGGCTCCGACACCCAAAATGCCGGCCTGCGGCTGGTTGATGATAGGAGTGGCGAAGAGGCTGCCGGCAACTCCATGGTTGGTGAGGGTGAATGTGCCGCCTTGCACCTCATCAGGCTTGAGTTGCTTGGTACGGGCACGTTCGGCCAGGTCAGTGACGGCACGTTGCAGGCCGCTCAGACTCAGCTTGTCCGCATCCCTGACTACGGGTACGATCAAGCCCGAGTCTAAGGCCACGGCTACGCCGATGTTGATTGGCCGATGAAGCAGGATGCCCTCGTCCGTGAAGCTGCTGTTAGCCTGGGGTATGGCCTTCAGCCCTTCGATCACTGCCTGGATGAAGAAGGGAGTGAAGGTCAACTTCAGCCCTTCACGCCGTTGGAACTCCGCCTTCTGGTGCTCACGGTAGGCGGCGACTCGGCTCATGTCGGCTTCCATCACTGTCGTGACGTGGGCCGATGTATGCACGCTGCGCACCATATGCTCGGCGATCGCCTTGCGCATTGGCGTGAGAGCTAGTATCTCTCCAGGCAAGGGGGCAGGAGGGGGTTCAGCCTTTACGCGCTTCGGGGCGGGGGCTGGAGCTACTGGTTTTACTTCTTCCGTCGGCTTGAACAGTTCACCCGTGCCGGGTCGCTCCCAGGGGGCCAATTCTTCCTCGGCAGGGCCGCCCACCTTAACTTGTTCGATGTAGGCGAGTATATCCTTTTTGGTGATGCGGCCGCCCCGACCTGTGCCACGGATATCTACTGACGCCAGGTCAATGCCATGTTCGGCGGCGATTTTAGCTACCACCGGTGTCACCATCCCTCGCCCGCTTGGTTTCTCCCGCTCTTGGCCGTTGCCGCCAGCCCTCTCAACCTCCGTTGTGGCTTCGGCTGCGGGTTCGGTTCGGCCCGCAGGCGCTACACCTACGGGGGCGGTCTCTCCTGCCTCGCCAATAAAGGCCAGTACTGTGCCGGCAGTGACGGTCGTTCCCTCAGGGACCAAGATCTTGAGTAAGACGCCGCTGGCTGGAGCCGGGATTTCGGTGTCCACTTTGTCGGTTAGTACTTCCAGCAGCGGTTCGTATTCCTTTATCTCTTCCCCTTCGGCAATGAGCCATTTGCCCACGGTCCCTTCGACCACGCTCTCGCCAAGCTGGGGCATAACCACTTGGGTTGCCATCGGTACCTCCCGTTGGATGTCAGTATACGCAGTACGCACGACGCAATACGGAACGGGCGCAACAACTCCGTATTGCGTACTGTGTACTGCGTAATTGTTATTGCGCTTAGTAAGCTGCCAAATCTCGTATAGCCGCTGCGATTTTAGCTGCGTTGGGCATGAAAAAGTGTTCCATCGTGCGGCTAAAGGGGACGCCTGGTACGTCGGGACCGGCCACACGCACGATGGGGCCATCAAGCCACTCGAAAGCTTCCTGGGCAACGATGGCCACGATCTCGCCGCCCAGGCCGCCTGTGAGGTTGTCTTCGTGGACGATTATAACCTTGCCCGTCTTTTGGACCGACTTGAGGATGGTCTCCTTGTCCAATGGATGCAAGGTGCGCAGGTCTATCACCTCGACGCTAATGCCCTCGCCAGCCAGCTCATCGGCGGCCTTCATCGCCTCATGGAACATCAGCCCGTAGGCAACCACCGTCACATCATCGCCGCTGCGGGTTATCTTCGCCTGGCTGACCGGCACGGTGAAGGGCTCGTCTGGTACTTCGCCCTTGATGAGGCGGTAGGTTTTCTTGTGCTCTAAGAAGAGGACCGGGTCCTCCAGGCGCAACGCCGTGCGTAGCATGCCCGCGAAATCGGCTGGGCTGGATGGGGCGAAGACGTACAGTCCTGGCACGTGGGCGAAAAAGGCCTCGATAGATTGGGAGTGGTACAGACCGCCCCCGATACCACCCCCATAAGGAGCACGGATGAGCAGCGGGCAGGACCAATCGCCGCCGGAGCGGTAGCGAGTGCGAGCCGCCTCATTGACAATCTGGTTGAAGGCTGGATAGATAAAATCGGCGAACTGGATCTCGGCGACAGGCCGCATACCGTTCAGCGCCAGGCCGATGCCCACAGCCACGATAGACAATTCTGACAGGGGTGAGTCAATTACGCGCTCAGGGCCAAACTCGTCAATGAGTCCTTCAGTAGCCCGGAAGACGCCACCACGCACGCCCACATCCTCGCCCAGCACGATAATACGTTCGTCGCGATGCATCTCTTCGAACAGCGTGTCGTGAAGGGCTTGAATGTTTGTCTTTACCGTCATTACTTCCTCCAATGTTCAGATGCCAGTAGTCAGCCCGCTCGGGGCAGCCGGGGCGGGCTGATTACCAGGAACTGGTCCCCACACGGGTCCCAGTGCCTCCTCTTGCTCGGGGTAAGGGGCTTCCTCGGCGTAGGTGGTAGCGTCGTCTACCTCGGCCATCACTCTCTCCAACGTCTCTTGCTTGATCTCCGTGTCCAGGGTCTCGTGCGCTTCCAGGTAGGTCTCGAAGCGGAGAATAGGGTCACGCTTCTTCCAGGCTTCTACTTCCTCGTGGCTGCGATAGCTGCGGTCATCGTCGTCAGAGGAGTGAGGCACAGGGCGGTAAGTCTTGGCCTCCAGCAGTGTTGCTCCCTCACCAGCCCGCGCTCTGACCACGGCTTCCTTTGCCGCACGGTAGACGTCAAGTACATCGTTACCATCCACGATAACGCCCTGGATGCCGTAGGCTACGGCCCGATCGGCCACATTTTCGACTGCCATCTGCTTGCTCACTGGTTCTGAGATCGCATACTGGTTATTCTGGCAGACAAAAATTACCGGCAACTTATAGATGCCGGCCCAATTGAGTCCTTCGTGGAAATCACCTTCGGAGGTGCTTCCCTCGCCAAAGCTGGTAACGACTACCGTGTCTTCCTTGCGTAGTTTGGCCGCCAGGGCGATACCAGCCGCCTGCGGAATCTGAGTCGCCACTGGACTGGTGCCGCTTACGATGTTTAATTGGCGGCAGCTGAAGTGCGCCGGCATCTGACGCCCCCCACTCGAGGGGTCTTCCTTCTTTCCAAAGAGAGCCAGCATCAGGTGACGTGGCTCCATGCCCAGACTTAACACCAATGCCATATCGCGATAGTAGGGATGCACCCAGTCGTAGCCGGCCTTCAGGTTAAAAGCTACGCCCACCTGGATCGCCTCTTGGCCCATTCCGGAGATATGAAAGGCTACTTTGCCCTGGCGATGCAGGACCCACATACGCTCGTCGAGCTTGCGCGCCAATAGCATTTTGTAGTACATCCGGTGCAAAGTCTCCGCCGATAACCCCAACTCTTCGTGTATTGCTTCTTCTTTAACCTTTGTCTTGGTTACCATAGTTTCCCCCTGTTCAAACTGATCTTTCCCCC
>JAHELX010000026.1:0-12178 GCA_024643945.1 Anaerolineales bacterium | reverse complement strand
GTCGCCGGCAACGGGTACATCGCGGAAGCTAGAGGCAATGGCGCAGGCTACAGCCAGGTCGGCGGCTGGCTCTCCCACTCGCAAGCCGCCGACGACGTTCACAAACACGTCTTGGTCGCTCAACCGCACCCCCACCCGCTTACTCAGGACTGCTGTCAGCAACAACAGTCGATTAAAGTCAATGCCATTGGCTGTGCGGCGTGGATTGCCGAAGCTGGTCGTGCTGCTCAAAGCCTGAATCTCCACCAGCAATGGGCGCGTTCCTTCCAGGGTGACGGCAATCGCTGAGCCCGCGGCATTCAACAAACGTTCGGCCAGAAAGACCTCGCTGGGGTTGGACACCTCAGCCATGCCTACATCCCTCATCTCGAAGACGCCCACCTCGCTGGAAGCACCAAACCGATTCTTCACACAGCGCAAGAGACGATAGGCATGAAAGCGGTCACCCTCCAGATAGAGCACGGTATCCACGATGTGTTCCAGGACTCGCGGCCCGGCAATGGCGCCGGCCTTAGTGACGTGGCCAATGAGGAAGACGGAAATACCGTGCCCTTTAGCTATCTGCATCAATTGTGCGGCGCTTTCGCGCACCTGACTCACCGACCCAGCAGCCGAATCCAGTTCATCCAGGTAGACCGTCTGGATGGAGTCGATCACCACCAGCCGGGGGCGGAGATTCTCAATGTGGCTGATGATGGCTCCAACATTCGTCTCGGTCAGTACATATAGCCCGTCTCCTGTCAGTCCAAGACGCGCAGCTCGGAGCTTGATTTGCTGCGCGCTCTCTTCACCTGATACGTAGAGGACGGGCGCTTCGGCTGTGGCCAGCGTTGCCGATGCTTGCAGCAGTAAGGTGCTCTTGCCGATGCCTGGGTCCCCGCCGATGAGCACCAGCGAGCCAGGCACTATTCCTCCCCCCAACACTCGATCCAACTCGTCCATTGCCAGCGAGATGCGCTCAAAGCCATTGGCAACCACATCGCTCAGCAACTGTGGCTGGCTTTGTGGCGTCGCCATCAATGATATCCCCCTGGCGCGTACTGACTTCTGTTCGACGACGGTTTCGACCAGCGTGTTCCACTCACCGCAGTCAGGACAACGACCCATCCATTTGGCCTGAGCGCTGCCACATTGCTGACAAACATAACGCGTTTGAGCCTTGGCCAATTCTTAGTCTCCTGGATAATCTTCGCACAGATGTTCTATTCAATTCTACTTCAATTGTTGATGGATGTCAAGACACAAAATTTAGCCGCTCCCCCCCAGGTGGGGAGGAGCGGCACAATTCTTGGAAATTATACCCACATGCGGGTATTATAAGGTGAATGTATCTCCGTCGTCTCTTACGCGACCGCCTCCGGTTCGGCCATCTCCGCCTCCGGTTCGGCACGAGCGATGACTTTTAGAGTAATTTTGCCATCCTTATAATCCGCTTGCACAGTGTCACCTAACTGGAACGTACCAGCTAGAATACCTTCACTCAGTGCATCTTCCACCTTGTTTTGGATGACACGGCGCAAGGGTCGGGCACCGAAGTGCGGGTCGTAGCCTTCGTCAGCCATGTAGCCTTTGGCTTCCTCAGTTACTTCCAGGCTGACCTGTTGTTCCACCAGTCGCTCCCGGACCTTATCAAGCTCCAAGTCCACGATTTGTTTGATCTCGTCACGGTTGAGCGCGTGGAAGACCATCGTTCCCTCCAAGCGGTTCAAGAATTCGGGGCGGAAGGTGCGTTTGAGTTCCGACATCACCTTATCTTTCATTTTCTGGTAGCGATCGGCCTCGTCCTTGACTTCATCGCTGGGCATACTAAAGCCCAGCGACGTTTCGCGATTGATGAGGTCGGCGCCAACGTTCGATGTGAGGATAAGGATGGTGTTTCGGAAGTCAACCCGCTTCCCCTTGGCGTCGGATAGATGCCCGTCCTCCATGATTTGGAGCAGCATATTGAAGGCTTCAGGATGTGCCTTTTCGATTTCATCGAAAAGGATGACTGAATAAGGCCGCCGCCTTACGGTTTCGGTGAGCTGACCACCTTCTTCGTAGCCGATGTAGCCGGGGGGCGAGCCAACCAGTCGGGCCACATTGTGCCGTTCCATAAACTCGCTCATATCAAGCTTGATAAGAGCATCTTCGCTACCGAACATAAATTCAGCCAATGCCTTAGCCAGCTCGGTTTTCCCAACTCCGGTCGGGCCCAAGAAGACAAAAGTGCCGATGGGGCGCTTGGGGTCCTTAAGCCCGGCGCGAGCGCGTCGCACCGCCTTTGAGATAGCTTCGATGGCTTCGTGCTGGCCAACTACGCGGCGGTGAAGGGCATCTTCCATTTGCAGCAGCCGCTCTTTTTCTTCAGTGGCCATCTGCTTTACCGGCACGCCAGTCCACATAGAGACTACTTCGGCGATGTCCTCTTCCCTTACTTTGGGAACGTCCGATTCAAAAGGATCCCAACCCATGTGCAACTGGCCGAACTCTTCTTGCAGACTCCGCTCACGATCGCGCAACTCGGCCGCGTCCTCGAACCGTTGCGCACTGATCGCCTCTTCCTTTTGCCGTCGTAGTGCTTGCATCTCGGCCAGGTGGTGGCCTGTGTCGCTGGCAAAGGGAATTTTGTACAATCGTACCCGCGCGGCAGCTTCATCAATCAAGTCAATAGCTTTGTCGGGCATGTAGCGATCGGGCACGTAACGTGCTGCCAGGTGAGCGGCCGCCACCAATGCTCCATCGATGATTTCCAAGTTGTGATGCGCTTCGTAACGGCTGCGGATGCCTTTGAGGATTTCAATGGTCTCCTCAATGGTTGGCTCTTCCACCATCACCGGCTGGAAGCGACGTTCGAGAGCAGCATCTCCCTCAATGTTCTTGCGGTATTCGTCGAGAGTGGTAGCGCCGATGCATTGAAGCTCGCCTCGAGCCAGTGCTGGTTTCAAGATGTTGGCAGCATCCACCGAACTACCTGCTGAGCCGGCACCCACTAGCATGTGCAACTCGTCAATAAAGAGGATAGACTCTGACTCTTTGATCTCTTCAATCACTCGTTTGAGTCTCTCTTCGAACTGACCGCGGTACATGGTGCCTGCAACGAGTGAACCGACGTCGAGCATCACTACCCGCTTACCCAGCAGTGTCTCCGGGGTTTCGCCGTTGACAATGCGCTGGGCCAACCCTTCGACGATAGCCGTTTTGCCCACGCCTGGCTCACCAATGAGGGCCGGATTATTCTTAGTGCGGCGAGAGAGAATCTGGATGACACGCTCGATCTCCATTTGCCGACCAATCACTGGATCCAGCTTGCCCTCAGCCGCTTGTACGGTAAGATCGGTGCCAAGCTGATCTACCAATGGGGTTTGTTTTTGTGATTCGCCGCGCGCATTTGCTGGCTGCGACGCGGTTTCCATCATAACACGGGCTGTTTGTGAGCGAACCTTATCGAGACTCACTCCTAGCCCCTTAAGCACGTCAACTGCAACGCCTTCTCCTTCGCGGACCAATCCTAGTAGCAAGTGCTCGGTGCCAATGTAATGATGACCCAACCGGCGGGCTTCGTCGACCGCCAACTCTATAACTCGCTTGGTACGGGGCGTGAGGCTGAGCTTCCCATACATAGCCCTTTGCCCACGCCCTACGGTGCGCTCCACTCGCTCCCGAACTTGCCGGGGATCTACTCCCAACTCACGCAAAACGCGCACTGCCACGCCATTCTCTTCGCGCACCAGACCCAGCAGCAAATGTTCGGTGCCTATGTAGTTATGATTCAGTCGCTGAGCTTCTTCTTGCGCCAGCGACAGAACGCGCCGCGCACGTTTAGTGAACCGATCGAATTTGTCTACCATCATCCATCCTACCCTTCGTCGCAATTTCTGATGTTACCAGGTTCTAACTTTAGTCCTAAACACATAATAAGTCAATGATCCTATTCCTTCACTCGTTCTCTGGTATCTCTTCCTCGACTTCCTGTTCGCTCTGATACTCTTGCCACTCAACCTCACCTTCTGCTTGCTTCAGGCTCAATCCTATACGACGACGTTCGGGATCAATGCGGATGATCTTGACAGATACTTGATCGCCTTCTTTTACAACTTCGCGTGGGTGGGTAATATTGGCATCGGTCAATTCCGACAAATGAATTAGACCTTCTATGTCATCAATTTGGGCAAAAGCGCCAAAGTTTGCAAGCTTAGTAATGATTACATCTACTACTTGCCCGATCTCGTATTTATCGAGAACTTGTGACCATGGTTCCGGTTGAAGTCGCTTGAGGCTCAAACCAATTCGTTGCCGTTCGGGGTCTATGTTAAGGACGTAAACCTCAACTTCGTCTCCCACCCGCAACACGTCACGGGGATGCGAAACGCGCAACCAGGAGAGTTCTGAGAGATGAATCAAACCGTCGGCCCCTCCCAGATCCACAAAAGCACCGAAGTCCGCCAGGCTGGTGACGTGCCCTGTAAGCACATCTCCTTCCTTTAAATCATCTAGCAGCTTTTCTTTCTGTTTTCTGCGCCACTCTTCCACAGCGGCGCGTTCGGAAAGGATAAGCCGGTTTCGACGGCGGTCAATCTCGATAATCTTAAGACGCAACTTCTGACCAACCATGTGGCTCCACTGGCCCTCTTTGCCAGGGCTACCTACACGCTGGTCACTTGCCAACTGCGATCCGGGCACGAACCCCCGTACCTGGCCGAAGTGGACGATGAGCCCTCCTTTGTTGTGACCGACGACAACGCCTTCGTAGGTTTCGCCCGACTCGTGCAACTTTTGTGCCGTCAGCCAGTCTTTTTCAGCCTGGGCCCGCGTCAGTGAGAGAATCGTGTTCCCTTCTTCATCTTCGGGCTTCACAACATAGACAGGTACCTCGTCGCCTACATGAAGCGCAGCCAAGCTTTCGGGGGAGAGCCGTTCCATCTCGCGCCCGGCGACGATCCCTTCAGACTTAGCTCTAATGTCAACGAGAATCTCATGGGGGGTGATGCTCACAATCGTCCCCATCAGAATCTCGCCGCGCCGTACTGCCTTGATGTCATACGCCTGCTCAAGCAACTCGGCCATAGTCATCGGGGGGCCGCTATCAACCGAGCCGTTACCAACTGATGGTGTATGGTCTGCCATGTACCTCTTTACATCTCCTCTTACGCGACTTCAAGTGTAAAACCATTATACTGGATTTTCTGACAAAAATCAAAACCTATATTCACTGCATAGATGCAGTTTAGTTCGAGACAGAAACTCCCCAGTCTTTGCCCCGACGAGAGTCCTGGCGTATGTGTTCCCTTCCCGTAACTGCTCACCCTCCCGGAGCAAAGCCCCCCCACGGGGCATGTTTAGGCAACCGCCAAAGCAGAAAACCATTACTACACCAGGCAATTCAAACATGGAATGCCCACTCAATGCAACATGCCCCGTGGGGGGGCTTTGCTCCGGGAGGGTAGGCTGAGTAGTTACCTCTTCCCTATGATTTCATGCGTCAGCCTGGGTAGTATTTTCTATGCGGCAATTCGCTTATTTGACACTCAGTCTCCTGGGGGTTATAATCTTTTTGTTTGCCCAATGAGGTAATTACCCCTCGTTATAAATCTAAATGGAGCTACAGAGTCATCTATGCGTCAACGCAATATCAGTTTCTTGGTAGGTATCATCTTGCTCGCGGCTGTTCTCATCTGGATAGATCAGCCTAACAACCCCGGTTTACACCTGAGTATCGGAGGTTTCAATATTAACCGAGATCTCTCCCTCCGTCAGGGCCTCGACTTACAAGGTGGCACGGAAGTCGTGCTGCAGGCCGATATCCCGCCCGATGAGGCGGCGGCTTTCGATGCGCGGACGATGGAAGCGGCCCGCGTGATTGTGGAAAACCGTGTCAACGGGTTGGGTGTCACAGAACCACTGGTGCAGCTTCAGGGAGAGCGGCGCATCATCGTCGAGCTGCCAGGCATCAAGGACCCGGATCAGGCGATTGCCACGCTGCGCGAAACCGGGCTGCTGGAGTTCGTGGAAGCTGACCATACTCCCCTAAGGGAAGGAATGCGCATCCGCACCAGCATGAGCGAGAAGGCACAGAGTGCCGGCCAGGCGATCACTTCGACGAACACAGTGACTGGCACTCAGGCGGTGACTGGCACTCAAGCGGTGACTGGCACTCAGGCGGTGACTGGCACTCAAGCGGTGACTGGCACTGGAACGGTAACTGGTACTGGGACGGTGACCTCGACGGGGTATGCCTATGACGGGCAGGTCTTTACGACTCTCATGACCGGGCGTGATCTGAAGGATGCTGACGTGAGTACCGACAACGTGGGGCATGTGGTCATCGCCTTTGAGTTGACACCCGACGGGGCGAAAATCTTTCGTGACTATACCACGAGCCACGTGGGTGATATTGTGGCCATCGTTCTCGACAACGCGGTCGTTTCAGCGCCGGTCATTAACCAACCGATCACCACCGGTAAGGGGATTATCAGCAGCAACGCGCCTGGTGGTTTTCCCTTGGAAGAAGCTCGCCGTATCGCCATCCAGATGAAGTACGGTGCGCTGCCCGTGCCGCTTACGGTGATCGAGAACCGGACAGTAGGTCCCACTTTGGGACAAGATTCTATTCAGGCCAGCATTCGGGCCGGAGTTGTCGGCTTGATCATTGTGTTTCTTTTCATGGTCACTTACTATCGGCTGCCGGGGGTCTTGGCCGACCTGGCATTGCTCATCTACGCGCTCATCAACTTTGCTCTGTACAAACTTATCCCGGTCACCCTCACCTTGCCGGCCATCACCGGCTTCATTCTGTCTACCGGCATGGCGGTTGATGCCAACATCCTGGTCTTCGAACGAATGAAGGAGGAATTACGCGCCGGACGCAATCTGCGGACGGCGATGGAAGCCGGGTTCAGCCGCGCCTGGACTTCCATCCGTGACTCGAACTTGAGCACGCTCATCACCTGCGCCATTCTTTACTGGTTCGGCTCGAACTTCGGCGCCAGTATTGTGAAAGGATTTGCCATCACTCTGGCTCTGGGAGTGATTATCAACCTGTTCACGGCGATCACTGTGACCCGTACCTTTATTCGCTTTACGTTCGACCTGGCAGGGGATGGTTTGCGCAAGATCCACTGGCTGCTCGGTGTTTAGCGTCACTGGCCAGATGTCAGTAGCCAGTAGTCAGATAGCTTCTCACTACTGGCATCTACCATCTGGTTACTGGTTACTGAAATCTGAGAGGCAGATATGTTCAATATAGTCCAACGCCGTTATCTATTTTTCAGTCTATCAGCCCTGGTCATCATCCCCGGGTTGATCGCGATGATTGTGTCAACCATACAGTTTGGCACGCCGCTCAAGCTGAGCATTGACTTCACCGGGGGCGCACTGCAGGAGTTGCGCTTCGAGCAGCCGGTCCAGCCGGCTGAAGTGCGGCAGGTCTTCGTGAGTCAGGGCTACAGCGATACGGTGGTGCAAACCGCTGGCGAGGGACGCACTGTAATCATCCGGTCCAAGTTCCTGGACGAGAAAGCCAAGGTACAAGTCCAGAATGCCCTACGTGATAAATTTGGCCCTTTCGAAGAGCTACGCTTTGAGTCTGTTGGCCCTACCATTGGCGGCGAGGTGACACGGGCGGCCACTATCGCCGTGCTGGCAGCGTCGCTGGTTATCCTGGCTTTCATCTGGTGGGCCTTCCGCAAAGTGCCCAACTCGTTCCGCTACGGTATCTCGGCTATCGTCGCCATGATTCACGACGTGCTGGTGGCCACCGGCCTCTTTTCCATTGCCGGCCTGGTTCTTGGCTGGGAGGTAGACGCGCTCTTCCTCACGGCATTGTTGACGGTCATCGGCTTCTCGGTGCAGGATACCATCGTCGTCTTCGATCGTATTCGTGAGAACATCCCTAAGCGGCGCGGCGAGGATTACGAGACCATCGTCAACCGCAGCTTGCTGGAGACGATACACCGCTCCCTGGCAACCCAGCTTAATGCTATCTTCGTGCTCATCGCCATCCTCCTCTTCGGCGGCGCTACGATCAAGCAATTTGTGGCTGTGCTGCTGGTAGGGCTGCTAAGTGGCACCTACTCGTCCATCTTCAACGCGGTGCCATTGCTGGTAGCCTGGCATAAGGGTGAGATTGGCAATTTCTTCCGGCGATTGCTGGGACGTCCTGTGCGGGTGACGGCGTAAACAGAAGTGGTGTGATAATCGAGCAAAACGCGAAACGTGAAACCTAAAACGTCAAACGTGAGGCGTAATGCATAAAGTGTGATGCGTGAAATGCAACATTCGCGCATCACACTTTACGTTTTATATAGTTACGTTTGACGTTTGACGTTTCACGCATCCCGCAGACGCGTCGCGTCACGGGCAACGCGCTTGAACCCGCGCTGTGGCCATGACAGCAAGATTACGCCGCTGACGACCAAAACCGCGCCCAAAAACTGCCAGCCATCCAGCCGCTCGCCCAACACGACGTAGGAGAGCATCGAGGCGAATGGCACCTCCGTGGTCGCGGTAATAGCGGCCACGCTGGCCTGCAATCGCCGCAGGCCGGTGGTATAGAGTGCAAAGCCCGAGATGGTTGACACCAAGACCAGCCCGGTAAAGCAGGCCAGCACGGGTAACGGAAGAGGCCAGGGGATAGCGGTCCCGATTTGAAAGGGGAGTAAGGCCAGCGCGCCGAATCCAAAAACGTAGACCAGGATCGTCCACGGGCTATAATCCCCGGCCAGCTTTTTGCCAAAAAGGCTGAACCCTCCATAAGCAACCGCCGCTCCCAGGGCAATCAACAGCCCGACAAGAGTGATCTGTACCTCGCCCAAGCCGTCTAGACGCGAGATGAGGACGGTACCCGTGAAGGCCAGGCCGATGGCGATGATTTTGCGCCGGGTCAACGGCTCTCGCCACAGCAACCAGGCCATAATGGTGACAAAGATGGGGGCGTTGGACTGGATAACCGTCGCCACCGACACGCCGTTGATGAGCACCGCCATGTTCCACATTACGTGGAACAGGCCAATGCTGATGGCGCCCATTGCAGCCAACCAGGGAAGATCACGCCGCCGTACTCGCAACAGGGCAGGGCGGAGGAGAGCTATACCAGTGGACAGGCAAGTGAAGGTGCCCAGATCACGCCAAAAGGCCAGGCCCCAGGGCGAAATACCACTGCCGCTCACGACCAAGCTGATAAAAAGGCCCGAGGTAGACCAGAAAGCGGTCGCCAGCACCACCAGCAGTATGCCTTGTCCTCGTGACGCTTCTTGTCTGCCCACCGATCAGTCCGATCTGCCCGCAGATCTGGTATGAGAGTTGGGGCTGAGGACCATCGCACTCACGTATCGCATGTTGAAGTCGGGGTCCATGTCCAGGTCAATTTGCTCAGCACGGGCAGCCAACTCTTCTCCCAGGGCAAAACCCTCGTCGGACAGGAACATAGCCGCGCCCAGACCAGCGCCATTGGCGATCGTCTCCACTACGTTACGACGCACGGGCGGGATCATACCCAGAGCCAGCGCAGCGTCCACATCAATCTGGCCGCCGAAAGAGCCGGTGAGGATGACTCGCTCTAAGTCGGCCGGCTTCAGCCCAAGCCGCGCTAATAGGATATCTACGGCAGCGCGGATAGCTCCTTTGGCCTTTTGCAGTTCGCGCACGTCCCATTGCGACAGTCCCAGGTGACCATCAGGCGTCAACCGGATGCGGCGTGCGCCGTGTGCATCTTCCCCCATACGCTGGGCGAACACAGGCGGATCTGGAGGAATACGGCCGCTGGGCTCGATGACACCCGCTCGCCGTAATTCATAAACCACACTCAATAACCCGGACCCGGTCAGCCCGACCGGCGGTTCCCCGGCGATGGTATCGAAGACCAAGTCACCATCTTCAAGGTGGACGCCGACGATCGCTCCATCCACCGCCCGCGTGCCGCAGGAGATGTTCACGCCCTCGAAGGCAGGACCGGCCGCCGTCGAGGCAGTGACGATACGCCGTCCGTTGGTGATCATCACTTCGCCGTTGGTGCCCAGGTCAATGGCCGCCATAGGGCCGGATGGGCGGTCGAAGCCAAAGTAGGCCAGGCAGGCCAGGGCGTCGGAACCGACGAAGCCGCCGATGAGTGGCGGCAGCGACACATGGGCGCCTGCAGGGAAGATACCCCCCATAAGAGAGGTAGCATCCTGGATGGTTGCTTTGCTGTAGGGTTGGAAAGGAAGCTCGGCCAGCGTATCCAACGGCACCTGGGCCAGCAGATGGTGCATGGCGACGTTGCCCACTACCGTCACTCGCTGAATACGCTGGCGGATGCGGTGCGACAGTTTGAGGGAGTCGACCGCCTGGTTGATGGAGGCCAACGCCAGGTTGTGTAGCCGTTCGGCATCGGTCGGGTCGCGAGTGGCGGCTGACAGACGTGAGATAACGTCGGCGCCATAAACAGTTTGCTGGTTGAGACTGGCCCCTCCGGCGCATACCTCACCATTGTCAAGCATGGTCAGAAAGGCGGCGACTGTGGTGGAGCCCAGGTCAATGGCCAGACCCAGTGGCACATTACTCCGCTTGTAGCGACTGCTGGCCCGGAAGATTTTGTTGGAGTAGACGACGATGGGAGCCAGCGTGACCATTGCGTCGTCTTGCACACGGGCGCGACATGCCAGCCGGTTGCCGATGGCCAACTCGCCCGGCGTGAGGTGCTTCAGTTCCACCTCGTCGGGCGGGGCTATGCCCGTCTCTACCAGCACCTTGCACTTGCCGCAGGTGCCACGCCCGGCGCAAGGTTGCTCCAGTGGCAGTCCTGTGGCGGCAATGGCATCGCCCAGGATGCTACCCGCCGCTGCTTCAATTGTTTTTGCTTCTTCGCCGTAGATTACGGTAACATTTGACATAATAACCTCTCCGGCTTCTAAACTGCCGACTCAAAGGCGCAGGGACCAATGGCACACTTGCCGCACACGTCGGCCAGAGCCAGGTATTCGTATTCTTGGGCCACCCTGAGCAGACGTTGATAGCAGCGCTGCTTGTTGAGGCGCCCGTTCTCATCCAGGGCATCTACCGGGCAGCGCAGGACGCACTCCAGGCAACTGCCGTCGCGAAAGTAGAGACACCGCTCTTTGGGCTGAGCTGAGGTAATGGGTAGCTCGGCGTCAATGACCAGACTGCCAAAGCGACCAGCGCAGCCGGAGTCGGTAATGACCATACGATGCAAGCCGAAGCTTCCCAACCCGGCGATGACGGCCACGCTCTTGTGTGACCAACGGCTGACCAGGCTGACCGGATCGAAGTTGTGAGTGGCCGGTTCGGCGGCGGCACGGACACCGCGCTTGGCCAGGGATTGGATGAGGTGAGCAGTGATGCGCCCGATAAGAGCATTGGTCTCCACGTAGGCCTCAGCCCATTCGCGGGCAACCTTCTTTTTGTGCCGCGCGTTGGCTTCGACCACCCAATAAGCAAAAGGCAAAAAGAAAGAGACGACCGCCCTGGCACCAGGCAGCAGGTCATGAGGCAGCATATGGGCCGGGTCGGCGACGCGGCGCAGGGCGGCGAATCGCGGATCGTCGGCGGCAGCAAAACCGATCAACGGTTCCCGGTAGCCGGTAATGGTGCCAGCCTCGGCCACTTCACGCCGGATGGTAGTGGTGATAAACTCAGCCAATTCCATCGAATCCACTGCCGCCTCTGGTTCCACTGCCAGGATCCTGGCAGTGCGTTGAAATGCACGCTTGACTGAATTCAGCAACATAGCGTCTATCCTTTGGTCACCAGGACCTCTCGCACTTTGTCGTAAAAGTCCTGGACGTGGCTGCGCATAATCTGTTCGGCGCGGTCGGCATCGCCGGCTTGGATAGCGTCTACCAGGTCCAGGTGCTTCCCCACGGACGCGGGCAGAAAGCCCAGGTGAGGCAAGGCCAGGTACCACAGTCGCTGCGAGAGGCCGAAGAAGTGTTCCAGAGTTTGGGCCAGATACTTGTTGTGCGCTGCCCGGGCGATGGCCTGGTGGAACTTGTGGTCCAGGTCAAAGAGGCGACGGCTGACTTCGGAGAGCTCGTCCGCGGCCTCTTCTGGTGTGATGCTGGCTTGCTCCTGGCGTAGCGCTTCCAGCACGGCCAGATCGTCTGGGCTGGCCCGCTCAGCAGCCAGCCGGGCGCAGAGCGACTCCAGCGAGAGGCGCATCTCGCTGATCTGCTCCAGATCAGGGACGTTGACGTCGGCCACGTAC
>JAHELX010000025.1 GCA_024643945.1 Anaerolineales bacterium | reverse complement strand
CACCGATCAGGTAGGGCACCCCTGCTTTGATTCCAGTCGTACCACAACGTGAGGTCCGGGAGGTACAAGAGGCGCTCCCCTGCTTCACCCGAGAACCGAGAAAGTATCTCCGCTTTTAAAGTCATCGTTCAACTCCTATTCTATAAGCACGAGAGATAATACCCAATGCATCGGAGTGTACCTCCCCACTGAGGAAGAATCCTGAGTTGCAAGGGCAACATATCGCTCAATCTCCTCGCAAATTCTATGTACGGGTATTATATTCCTCCTCCGCCAAGCGCTGCACTTGTTCCCAGTCCGCAGGAGTATTCATATTGAGGAACGAGTAAAAGTTCGGATCAAAGCGTGCCACGTCATCACGTTCTACGTAGCGCACGCGCACGTCCTCAAAGAAGGCAATAATCTTCAGATGGCCGGCCAGCAACCGCCATTCAATGGGCTCCAGGCAACCCTTGCCGTAGATAGCGTGCATCGTCTCGGGAAAATCCTTGATACGGGGGATGACCACGTCGAAGCCAGAGGTCAGAGTCATCAGATGCTGCAAGAGATTGGGATTGAGGAAGGGCATGTCGCAGGCGACCACCAGGCAATATGAATAGCGCGCCATGTGGATGGCAGTGTAAATGCCTCCCAAGGACCCTTTGCCCGGGTACACATCACTTTCCATGCGACATCCCAAGTGATCATACTTCTCAGGCGTGTTGCTGATAATCGTTACGTCGTCGCTTAAGGGATTTACGCGCTGCATGACCCGCTCGATGACCGGACGCGCTGCCACGGGTAAGAACGCCTTGTCCCGGCCCATGCGGCGGCTCTGGCCTCCAGCTAATATCGCCACGCTGACTTTCTGCAAGAGTACGACATCCCTTTGCCCAATATCATAGCCTGGAGCAGTCAAAGCAAAAACCAGCCCCTCTGCCCTGATTGACCCGGGACTGGCTTCAATCTATATCGCTTCAAATCAAGCCGGGCAAGGCCTACATGTGAGATTCCAAATAGGTTACTGCCTCGCCCACCGTAGTGATCTTCTGCGCCTCTTCGTCGGAGATTTCGCCGCCGAACTCCTCTTCAAAGGCCATGATCAATTCGACCAAATCCAGTGAGTCAGCTTCCAGGTCATCCCGAAAGCTAGCGTCCATCGTTACTCTGTCCTCGTCAACACCAAGCTGGTCAACGATGATTGCCTTCACTTTCTCGAAGATTTCCTCTTTGGACATAAGACAATGCCTCCTTCTGAGCATGAGTTTTTGAGCGGGCACCTCGTGGATTTTACCAGCCATCGCCCAAGTTGTCAACGAGGCTCCAGCCTACCCTCACCAGCCAGCGGGCTTGACAAGCCTCGACGCTACTGGTAAACTGCGTTGGCACACTCGGGTGTAAGGCAAACGATTGATATGCAATGCTGACACCCGCATCCTCTCACATAAACACCGTGCCTGTGCAAAAGTTACGCGCAAAAGGTCAAAACACTCGATGCTTGAACAGAGAAAAGCCGACCACATTCGCATCAACCTGGAAGAAGATGTTGGCTTCAACCGGTTGACCACAGGGCTGGAACAATATCGCTTCATTCACCAGGCCCTCCCTGAATTGGACCTGGTAGCGGTTGATCTCAGCACCTCCTTCTTCGGCAAACCTCTGCGTGCGCCTTTGCTCATCTCCTCGATGACCGGCGGGACTGAGCGAGCGCACATGATCAATCGCACTCTAGCTACTGCCGCTCAAGAGGCTGGCATTGCGATGGGGCTCGGCTCGATGCGAGCCGCTTTGGAAGATGCATCACTGGCCGAATCGTTCCTGGTCGTGCGTTCGGTCGCTCCCGACATTTTACTTTTCGCCAACCTGGGGGCAGTGCAATTGAACTACGGTTATACCGTAGACCATTGCCGGCGCACGGTCGAGATGGTAGAGGCCGATGCCTTGTTTCTCCACTTTAACCCCTTACAAGAAGCACTCCAACCCGAGGGCAACACCAACTTCGCCGGGCTTCTCGACAAGATAGAGGCGGTATGCAAAAGTCTCGAAGTGCCTGTCGTCGCTAAAGAGGTGGGCTGGGGCTTCTCGAAGCAGATCGCCCGCCGTCTAGCCGACGCAGGTATCGCCGCCATTGACGTGGCCGGCGCCGGCGGGACTAGTTGGAGCCAGGTGGAAATGTACCGAGCCGACACAGAGGTACGCCGGCGGGTAGCTGCCACCTTTAGAGACTGGGGTATTCCCACGGCTGAATCCATTCAGATGATCCGCGAGGGCGCGCCTCAACTGCCCATTATCGCCAGCGGAGGACTACGCAACGGCCTCGATATTGCCAAGTCTATCGCTCTTGGCGCCCAGTTAGCCGGAATGGCTGGCCCATTCCTCAAGGCGGCGGTGATTTCCACTGACGCCGTGATGGAAACCATCGACGTAACTACTGCCGAACTACGGACGACGATGTTTTGCATTGGCGCAACGTCCCTCGAGGAGTTACGTGATACATCCCACCTGTTGCGTAAAACGTGAAGTGTAAAAGCGGGTGCTCTTTTGGAAATGCATCGCGACTTACCCAGGCCTTGCACGAGCTTTAGGTTTTGCGCCGGAAAAAGGCCACCGACTCATCCTGAGTCCTGAAAACGGCTCAAAAGGCCTCGTGCCAAAAACGCCCCCCCGGCCGATAGAAATGTTACATTAACAACGCGATACACAGCCCTCTTAAGCCCAGCGACAGAACCCCCTGATTTTGCGCGAGAATAAGTTCTTACGCCTTATGCATCACGCTTCACGCTTTCACGTTCTACATTTTTGCACTTTGCGCCAGTATGCTTATAAGCAAGGAGACCGCGCTTTTGAAACTGCAAGAAGCCATAGACAACTACCTCCCTCTCATTGAGGACGAGCTACGTGTCTGTATGACCCCTCATGCAGATAGTCCGCCTCCATTTTTCGGCATGATGCATTATCACCTGGGATGGACTGACGAGCAATTCCATCCAACTCAGGTGAGAGCGGGCAAGCGGCTACGTCCCCTATTTACACTGCTGACCTGCCAAGCTGCCGGTGGGGATCCCCACGATGCTCTGCCTGCTGCGGCTGCTGTAGAACTTATTCACAATTTCTCGCTTATCCACGACGACATTCAGGATCACAGCGCTATCCGTCGTGGACGGTCCACAGTGTGGGCATTGTGGGGCGAGGCCCAGGCCATCAACGCAGGCGATACTATGTTCACTTTGGCGCACCTGGCGCTACACCGCCTTAGTGAGCGAGGCATCCCCCCCGACCGGATAATCGCTGCGCTCCACGCCCTCGACCGGACGAACCTGGCCCTTTGCCAGGGCCAGCACATGGACCTGCACTTCGAAAGTCGCCTTGACGTCGACTCCGATGCCTATATGACGATGATTCGGGGTAAGACAGCGGCATTGTTGGGTTGCTCTGCTCAGCTTGGGGCACTGGTCGCCTTATCCGACCCAACCTTACCCGAACGTTACCGTCGAGTGGGCGAAGAGCTAGGACTAGCCTTTCAGATTCAAGACGATGTATTGGGCATCTGGGGGACGGCTGACGTAACTGGCAAACCGGTTGCTGACGACGTCCGTAGTCGAAAAAAAAGCCTGCCTATTGTCTATGTATTGGGCAGGCAATACGACGCCGACGCTCAACGGCTGCGCGCGCTTTACGCTCAGGAGACGCTCTCGGAAGAGGAGGTAGCGGAAATCGTCGCCATCCTCGATGCCAGCCAGGCCAGGCTCTATGCTCAAGAGCTGGCTCGCTATTACCTGGAAGCAGCCCTGACCGAACTGGAAGCCGCCAAGCCAGAACCAGAAGCGGGTCAGGCACTGCGGGAACTGGCACACTTTCTCATCAAGCGTGCATATTGATACGAGCCGGGCCAGAACTGGATCAGTGGTTATATCTTCTTATAGGGATATCTCCCCCGCTACCCACTCAAGAGGGTAAGAATCGGGCAAACACCTGGTTCCCCAGCAATCGCCCACGCTCGGTGAGACATAGACGAGCTTGGTCCCAGGTGAGCAATCCGGCCTTCGCCAAATCGCGAATCTCGTCACCGTAGGTCTCTTCTAAGGATACGCCAAATCGCCGACGAAAATTGGCCTCGGTGACTCCCTCGCGAGTTAGACGCAAGCCCAGCATCATCGTCTCGCCCATCTCCAACGATCGGTCGATCACTTCCCCATCTTCCGCAGCAGGCGATGACCACTGGGGAGAGATATCCGCTGCCCCTGATCCACCTGCGTGTGCTTGTACTTCACCGACCGCTCGTCCCGGCTTGCCCGGACCACCGGCCAGCCCGCCCTGGCTTGCTGGCGCAGGACGGAGGCCAGACGCCACGTAGCCCAGCGGCGGGGACAGGGCAGCCATCCGATCAATGTAAGTCGGCACGGGCCGCACGTTCCACCAGCGTCGCCCATCACTCGATGAATGAGCGCCAGCGCCTAATCCCAGGTAAGGTCGATTACGCCAGTAGATGAGATTGTGGGCACATTCATAACCCGGCAGACTCCAATTCGATATTTCGTACTGTTGATAGCCTGCCTTTTCCAACCGATCGTCGGCCAACTCATACATGTCGGCCGCCTGGTCTGGGTCGGGTGTGGGGAGATAGCCTCGCAACACCTGGTCTTGCAGCGATGTTCCCTCTTCCAGCGTGAGGCAATAGAGCGAAATGTGTTCTGGGGCCAGGGCCAGCGCGCGTTCTAGTGTGCGTTGCCATGACGCTAACCTTTGACCGGGCAACCCATAGATGAGATCCAGGCTCAAATTGTCAAAGCCGGCTGCGCGCGCTTGTTGAACCGTAAGTCCTACCTGATCTGTATCGTGGATGCGTCCCAGAATAGCCAACTCTCTTGCGTCAAACGTTTGCGCCCCCAGACTGAGCCGGTTCACCCCCAACTTGCGGAGTGCTCGCAGATAGTCAAGGGAGACTGTACCTGGATTCGCCTCGCTGGTGACTTCGGCTCCTTCCTCGATGACAAAAGCATCAAAACAGGTAGTCAGTATACGCCCTAGCAATTCGATGGGCAAAACAGTAGGCGTGCCGCCACCCAAGAACACGGTACTGACTGGCTGTAAGAATTTCGAGGCCAGAAACCGCGCTTCTTGCATCAACGCCTCCACGTAAGGTGCGTAGAGGCGATCCAGGCCAGCGTAAGTGTTGAAGTCGCAATAAGTACATTTAGCTCGGCAAAAGGGAATGTGTAAATACAAACCTATTGGAATTCTATCCATAATGACAAGATTATACCACGCACCCAAGTTTGTGCCCAACCACCTCTCGATTTCGGTTGACGGTAAAAGAGAGACCGGGTATAATTTCACCATCAATCAGACGATTCCTCGTAAGGAAAAGAGATTGTTGCATTTCCTGGAATCACGCGATATAATGTGGTAATGAACGAGCATCCTAAGCAGCACCAGGAGCCCGGATTGGGTACATTACATTTGCAAGGCGCAGACGAAGTGAACGAGGGCACCTCATCGGATCTGGACGAATCGATTCTACCCAAAGGTGCCATCCTTCAAGACCGATACGAGATTCTCAAAGTGTTGGGGTTGGGTGGAATGGGCGCCGTCTATCAGGCGCGTGATCTGCGCTTCACTGGCGTTGCCCGTCTTTGTGCCCTCAAAGAAATGACCAGCACAACGCCCGACCCCCACGTGCGGCGGCTGGCTATTCAAAACTTTGAGCGTGAGGCCAACATTCTTGCCACTCTAAATCACCCGGCAATTCCCAAGATATATGACTATTTTACCGAAGGTATCCGCAGCTACCTGGCGCTTGAGTACGTCGACGGACAAGACCTGGAAGCATTGATGGGCGATACGGAGCAGATGCTGCCCCAAGACCGGGTTGTACATTGGGCTATCCAGATTTGCGATGTCCTGTCGTATCTTCACAGTCAAGGCCCTCCCATCGTCTTTCGCGATCTGAAACCCTCCAACATTATGCTGCGTCCGCCCAATCACATCGTACTGGTTGACTTCGGCATCGCCCGCGTGTTCGAGGAGGGCCAGAAAGGAACGATGATCGGCACTGAGGGTTACTCTCCACCTGAACAATACCGAGGAATCGCCAACCCGCAGGGTGACATCTACGCACTGTCAGCCACTCTCCACCATCTTCTAACCCGGCGAGACCCGCGTCTTGAGCCTCCTTTTACTTTCCACGAAGAACCACCCCGGTTGCTCAACCCGGCCGTCTCAGAAGAACTCGAAGCCGTGATTATAAAGGGGCTGGAATACGAACCCGAAAAACGATTCGCCAATGCCGAAGAGATGAAAGCAGCCCTGATGCAATGCCTGAGAAAAGAGACCAAAGAACAAGGAAGCAGGCAAGTTGCCAATCCCCAGTCCCTGACTACAAAACGCATACAACCAGCGGTGACAGACCTGCCGGTCAGCACAATTGAACCAGTGCCAGGCGGCACCGGTATCCTCCCCATCTGGGACTTCAAGTGTGAGGACGAAATTCGATCTTCGCCGGTTGTTGCCGATGGGGTTGTGTACGTAGGAGCTTACGACAACAACCTTTACGCCCTGAACGCCAAAAATGGCGAATTTCTCTGGAAGTACCCTACTGAGGGGGGGATAGCCTCCACCCCGTTCGTCTGGAAGGATCGAGTGCTGATCGGTTCCGAGGACCGCTTGCTGTATGCAATTTCCACACGTACAGGGCGCATCTTGTGGACCTGCCCTACGGAAGGGCGCATCCGTTCCTCGGCGCGGGTTGAATTCGAACACGCCTTCTTTGGCTCCGATGATTATCGTTTGTATGCTGTCAATGCCCATAGTGGTCGGGTAGTGTGGAGATTCGAGGCGTTGGGTCCTATACGTTCTACTCCCATTGTGGGCGACGAAATTGTATATGTCGGATCCGAAGACAATCATCTATATGCCGTAGACTTGCAAACCGGCAATCAAAAGTGGAAATTCCGAGCCAATCGGGGCATCACCTCCAGTCCAATTCTGCACGATGGGCTGGTGATCTTTGGCTCATCAGACTGGAACGTGTATGCCCTTGATGAACGATCCGGCTGGATCATCTGGCGTGCTCGAACCAACCAGGCAGTCATTTCGTCTCCACGGGTGATGGATGGTATCGTCTACATTGGGTCTGCCGACGGATGCCTTTATGCAATGGATGCCGGCAACGGGCGGCAGGTTTGGAAGTTTGACGCCGGCTCTCAAATTGTGTCTACGCCGGCTGTCACCGAAAATGTAGTGTATTTTGGAACCATCGGGGGTGACGTAGTCAGCGTAAATGTAAAAAGTGGCAAGGAGCGCTGGCGATTTACGACTGGTGGGACAGTAGCTTCGTCTCCCTTTGTTTACGAAAGTGTAATCTACATCGGCTCCACCGATCATAAAATATACGCTCTACCGGCATGACCATGCCGCCAGCCATAGAACATACAGAACTGGTTATTGCTCAATGAACTTTCTTCAAAAAATATTGTCACGTGAACGACTTGTCGCCGATGATACACGTCCTCTTGTACCAGAAAAGGCCAATCCTGTCATGCTGGCTTCGCTGCCTCCTGGCCTGACAGTCGCCAAAATTAGCGACATTGGTCAAGTCCGCGAGCGCAACGAGGACTCTTATCTGGCTATGGACATTACACTGCAGAACGACGACGGATTAACTCCTCTAGGGTTATACATCGTCGCCGATGGTATGGGAGGACATCAAAAAGGTGAAGTAGCAAGTTCCCTTGCTGCCCAAGTGTCTGCCCACCATATTATCCAGGACGTGTTCTTACCCTTCTTATCGGGCCATGAGCAGGATGGCCCGCGTCGCCCAATTAACGAAGCACTCATCCAAGCGGTACAAGCTGCCAATATTGCTGTTCACCAACAGGTCCCAGAAGCAGGCACGACACTCACTGTGGCCCTTGTCTTTAGTCACAAAGTGTACGTGGCACATGTGGGTGATAGCCGTGCCTACATCTTCAACCAGGCTACGCTGCGCCAAATCACACAAGATCACTCGTTGGTTGCCCGACTTGTTGAACTCGGACAGGCCACTCCTGAAGAGGCGTTGACGCATACCCATCGCAATGTGCTCTATCGAGCCGTCGGCCAAGCCGGCTCTTTGGAAGTTGACACCTACATGCAGCCACTTCCGGTGGGTAGTTGCCTCTTGCTATGTAGCGATGGGCTCTGGGGAATGGTATCGGATGAAGAAATCGCCCACATTTTGACATACGCTCCAACTCCTCATAAGGCACTAGAGCAATTGACCGCAACCGCTAACCAAAACGGTGGCGATGACAACATTACAGCGGTACTTGTAGCTATGGACAAGACATAATGACTTATTCCATAAGTTGTGCCTGTAGTTCTGCATCCCCATCCTCGCCCCATAAGACCCTCTTCGGATGAAGAGGCCTTTCAAGGGCGGAGCAAATGGCAATGGGGTGCTGTTCTAAGCTTTCAATCTAAGCGGGTTCCCTGGCAGGAGAAATTGTTATGCAAGTCGACAAAGACTATTATGACATTCTGGGCGTTCCTCGAACTGCCACCGATGAGGGAATTAGGCAAGCTTATCGCACCCTGGCCCGGCGCTACCATCCTGATGCTAATAGTGACCCCAATGCAGGTAAGAAATTCCAAGAAGTGCAAGAAGCATATGAAGTGCTGAGCAACCCGACACGACGGCAGAAATACGATCACTGGCGCGAGCAACAAGGACGCGATAAATCTTCAGCGCTGAGCTTGCGGGCCATTGTCAGCCACAAAAGCCTTCTGGCCATGCCCGAGGAACAAGCGTATTACGTGCTTCTCAACGTAACTCCCGCTAGCGACTTGCCTACCTCTCGCCTCCCGCTAAATCTATGCCTGGTGTTGGATCGAAGTACTTCGATGCAAGGTATGCGCTTACAGCAAGTGAAGGAAGCAACCCGCCAGATCATAGATAAATTGCAACCAGACGACGCACTAAGCCTGGTAGTTTTCAGCGACCGTGCCGAAGTATTGCTGCCGAGTCAGCGCAACGTCGACAAGGCAGTGGCCAAGTCCATCGCCAGTACTATCCAGCCCAGTGGTGGCACCGAAATGCTGCAAGGGCTATTGACTGGCCTCAAAGAAATCGAACGCAACCGGAGTGATACATCTGTCAACCATCTCGTCCTGCTGACCGATGGCCAGACCTACGGCGACGAACAAGGTTGCTTAGAACAGGCCGAAGCGGCTGGCCTTCGTCAGATAAGCTTGAGCACGATGGGCATCGGCTCTGATTGGAATGAAGACCTACTTGACCAAATGGCGGCACTTTCCGGGGGGGCTTCAACTTACATCGACTCTCCGCGCAAAGTGGTAGACATCTTCAAGGACACAATACGCAACCTGGGGATGGTAGTCGCTCGTGAATTGGTGATGGCAATCAACCCTGGATCTGGCATCCGATTGCAGGAAGCCTTTCAGATCACCCCCCACATTCGCCGTCTGGAAGCACGAGGCGACAACATGGTACTAGGCCCGCTAGGTACCGACCAAGGCAAGGCTCTACTTATGGAATTCCGCATCCAGGGTCTCTCACTGGGTGAGCAACGTCTGATGCGCATTACAGTAGAAGGTGACGTACCTGGTCAGACCAATCGCCGTTCGTGGGAATGGGTGGAGTTGACAGCCCGCGTCATCGAAACCCCAGATCCAGACGCCGATATCCCACCTCCCATCGTTACTGCTTTGGGCAAGCTAGCGATCTTTAAGATGCAGGAGAAAGCGATGGCCGATCTAGAAGCCGGCGAGATCAGCGCAGCTACCCAACGGCTCGAAACGATGGCAACCCGACTATTAAATTTGGGCGAGACCGACTTGGCTCGCGCTGCCTTGCTCGAAGCAGGTCGGTTGGCACGTACCGGCGACCTTTCGGCTGAAGGTCGTAAGAAAATACGATATGGTACCCGTGCACTGTCTATCTTGCCCAAGGAGATTCACCATGATTAAGTGCCCTTTTTGTCAGACAACTCATGTTGCCAATACGCTGTTTTGTAGTGAGTGTGGAACCTATTTGCTAGAAGACGATCGCCGGGGCACTGACCCTCTCGGCACCGGCGAAATCGGATGGGTCGGTACAGAGGAAGAGGGCGGCGAACACCTTGCGACGCAAGGAAGCGGCCCATTGGGCGTGCGCCTGCGTATCGGCGAAAGTGGACGTGAAGTGGAAGCTTCGCTGACCAAAGCCATTCATCTGGGGCGGCTTGATCCGGCCAGCGACGTCTTCCCAGAGATAGACTTATCGGAAGACGGCGGGCTGGAGAAGGGAGTGTCCCGTCGCCATGCCCGCATCCTGAAGCGAGAAGGAACCGTCGTGGTGGAAGACCTGGGTAGCATCAATGGCACTTTCATCAACGGCAAACGCCTGGCCCCCTACCTGCCAGAAGCCCTCCACGACGGTGACCAACTTCAATTGGGCAAACTACTCATTGAAGTCGAGCTCTCATGATCGTGCGCTTTGGGATATACCCACGTGTGGGTATTATATAAGCAAAGTTATGGAGGTAATTGCCGCATGGCGTTCACTGTGATTGTCCATCTTACAGGCACTGATCCGTTTCTGGCCGAAATGGAGGAACTCCCAGATCCAAAGGCCAGCTATATCCTGTGCACCAATCCCCGAGCACGAGATGGAAAAAACCTGGTCTTTGTCGAACCCGAATGTATTCGTTTTATGTTTCCCTGGCACCGAGTCAGCTTTATCGAGGCCTACCCTAGTGACGAAGACCGGGCCGAGGTAGAAACCTTCTTCCGCGAGTAGAAGATGTGTTTCATGTGATGCACACCGCCCTTGCGGGCCTATGCGGGCGGTCTTTCTCTTCCCCGGGCAATGTTCTTCCGGTCTTACCTCCAATCCTCGCTTGACAATTATTCAGCCCGCGATTAAGATACCCCGGATTGCCGGATTAATCCTTGTGAAAATAACCTGCCTGGCGAACGAACGTGTGGGGCACATATCAATTTACCCCAGTTTGCCGGGCTATTTGTTGAGATCATTGCGAAAGGATGTTCAAGAATATGGCTACTCGCCAGATAGCACCCATAATGTGTCCAGTATGCGGTGCGCACTTCAGTGCGCCGATGGAAAACATCATTGACGTTGCTCGTGATCCCAATCTTAAGGCTCGTTTCCTACAGGGACGCATCAACATCGTTCAGTGCCCTCAATGTGGCACCCAAAGTCCGATGATCACCCCCCTGTTGTACCATGACCCAACCCACGAATTGGCGTTGGTGTTGATGCCTAACGAGTTCAATCTGAATCACAACAACCAGCAAAAGATCATCGGTGACCTGACCAACACGCTGATGAACAGCTTACCACCAGAACAACGCAAAGCTTACTTGCTAACCCCCAAAACGTTCTTCACTATGCAGAGCCTGGTCAACGCTGTGCTGGAGGCCGAGGGCATCACCCCCGAGATGATCGAGCGCCAGAAGGCCAAAGCGAGCCTTATTGACGAGTTTCTACGCGCCCAAAACGAGGAGACCTTGCGCAAGCTGGTGAAGGAACATGATGACGAACTGGACTACGAGTTCTTCCAGATTCTCACCGCCTCAGCGCAGGCTACTTATGCCGACGGGCAGGTTGAGATAGCCCAGGCTTTGTTGAGCCTGCGAGCTATATTAGCCGACTTGAGCAGCCAGGGGCGAGCTGCCGTAGCTGAAATTGACGCATCCCTGGGATTGGGAGAATCCATAACCCGCGAAGACCTGCTGACCCGCCTGCAGGCCGCTCAATCCGACGAAGAATTCGAAACACTTGTTGCTGCCGGTCGTCCCTTACTTGATTATGCCTTCTTCCAGAACCTGACCGCCCAAATTGAAGCCGCCCCTGACGCCGACAGCGCAGCACAACTTAAAGCCCTGCGCACAAAAATCCTTGACACTACAGCCAGGCAAGATGAGGAAGTCCGCGCCGCAGTGCAACACGCCGCCGACTTACTCAAAGCTATTCTGCAAGCCGACGATCGGCAGGCTGCTATCCGCCAACATCTCGACGAAATTGACCAGACCTTTTTCACCATTTTGTCCGCCAATATCCAGCGTGCCGAAGCTGAAAATCGCAAAGATCTGGCTTCCGCGCTGGAACAGGTGGCAGACATGACCCTGTCGCTGCTGGAAGACCGACTCCCACCCGAAGTCCGCCTCGTCAATCAACTCTTACAAGCCTCCTACCCAGACGGCACCCAACAATTGCTCGAGACCCAGCGTGAGATTGTCACCGCCGAGTTTATAGCTGCCCTGGATCAAATCATCATTGAGATGGAGCAAGCCGGCAACACTGACGCTGCCAACCATATGAGGCAGGTCAAAAGTCAAGCCGAGCTCATCGCCCAGGGCATTTTGCAATCCTAATGCACAAAAGAACCTCCCGCAGGCTTAGAGATCCTGCGGGAGGTTCGAGTCTCAAGCAGCAGACATCAGTCGGCAGCGTGCTCCAGTCGAAAGCCATGTCCCCGCACCGTTACCACGTATTGGTGATTGGGATCAGCTTCGGCAATGCGTTCGCGCAAACGGCGGGCCAACGCATCAATTGCTTGCTCGGAAACCCCCTCCGCCTCGTCCTCGGCCCATACTGCCGAAACCACTTCTTCACGACTTACCACCCGAGATCGAGACTTGTAGAGCAATTCCAGCAGACGGTACTGAGCCAGCGAGAGAGGGGGATCCAATTCTTTGCCGGCAACCCACACCCGTTTGGCATCTGTGTCCATCCGAAGCACTGGCCCCGCCTCCTCCTCGAACAGAAGTGGGGCTGTGGCCCCGGCGTCCACAAAAGCCAATTTAGCGGCGAAGGCGATGCCAATCTCGTCGCCATCTCTCAGCACCATCGGGGCTGTCAATGGTTGCCCATTAAGGAAGGTGCCGTTTTTGCTGCCCAAATCTTCTAAAACGTAGCCATCCTCCGTTTGCGTAATTCGGGCGTGATGCCGCGATGCTTGCCGGTCGTCAACAAGGACATGGCAATCATCACCGCGCCCGATGACGACGACAGCCCCTTGCAAGGCCCATTGCCGCCGGGGACTTGTTCCCTCACGGACCATAAGCATTGCCACATCCTGTCTGTGGGACACTTCTACGGAATTGCTCTTCATACAATACCTCCGTACCTATCTTTCTCTTGACAGAAACTCTGGGTTAGGTTAAGCTATGGGTAGGAGGACGCCAGGGCTTATTATCCGTGTGACACCCCAAGGCTTGGCAAGAGAAAGAGGATTATGCTTGAACCACTTAGTCCCGGTACCACATTGTGGTCTCGTTATCGCATCATACAATTGGCAGGCCAGGGGGGGATGGGTGCCATTTACCAGGCTGAAGATACTCGCTTGGAGGGACGTTTGTGCGCCCTCAAAGAAGTTATCCCCGAATCTCGTGATAGTGAAGAGAATCATGAGCAAATTCAGGCGCAATTCCACCGCGAAGCCAGCATACTCGCCCGGTTAGATCATCCCAACTTGCCCAAAGTCTCCGACTATTTTCTCTACAACGGGCGCGACTACCTGGTGATGGATTTCGTCCCTGGCCGCGATCTGCGTGAATTGGTTGAAGAAGCACGCGGACAGGGACAGTTTTTGACCGAAGAAGAAGCATTAATATGGGCTGAGCAATTGTGTGATGCCCTCGAATATCTGCACAGCCAGGACCCGCCCGTTCTTCATCGCGACATCAAGCCGGCCAACATCAAACTCACCCCGGCCGGTACCATTAAGCTGGTAGATTTTGGCCTGGTCAAACTCATGGCTCCCGATGACAACCGCACCATCACCGTACTGCAAGGACGCGGAACGGTGCAGTATACGCCTCTAGAGCAATACGGTGGGGATACTGGCCACACTGATGTACGTTCCGACATTTATTCGCTGGGAGCGACCCTATATCACCTGTTGACCGCCCAACCTCCCCTGGAAGCCAAGCAACGATTTCTCAAGCCTGGTGCCATGCCCACCGTCCGGGAACTCAACCCCCACATAACACCTCATGTGGAAAAAGCTATTGCCCATGCGATGGCTATGCACCCCGACGACCGCCCTTCGAGTATCGCCGAATTTCGCGCCGAATTATTCGGTAGACAAGCAACTCCGCTCCAGGATCCTCGCCGGATAATAGATCGCGTGATGAAAAGACGCGCGACTACCTATCCCTATATAACTAGCGACACGACTTGGAGCGACGCGCTCCGGTACAATCGCCTGTTGTTGCTGCTTTTGGGCCTGTTGCTCGCCCTGGCCGTTGCGGTGACAGCACTGCCTGCCGAGCGACCTACCGTCCCTACCTACCCGCCAACCAGCACGACCATCGAAGCTGGCCGTCTTCCGTGATCGTGATGTGGTAGTCTAACGTCTACTTGTCCTTATCTTCATCAGAAACAACCCAGCCCCCGCAAAGAAGAGACTCACCGCCGCCGGTAGAGCCTCGTATGGCAACCGGCTACGAACCGCTCTTGCGATGGACGGCACCTGCTCTAGCGGAATAAGCCCCACGCCAAAGAGGACGTAACCAACCAATCCCGCGACCATCACGGTGAGCGGATATCGCAAGCGCTCTTCCAGGGCCCGCGGATAACTAGCTGGTAACACATACAATACTCCTCCCACGAACGAGAGAGTCACCAACGACAGAAACAACCCCATCGCGTCTACCACTTTACCCGGCGGTTGTGGTTCGGGCGTTGGGACAGGTGTTGGGGTAGCGGTGGCCGTGGGGGTTGGGGGGAGCGGTGTAACGGTGGGTGTGGGTGTCGATGTGTGAGTAGGACTGGGTGTAAGGGTGGCGGTCGGTGTCGGCCGGTCGACGCCAACTTCAATCGGCCCTTCTTCGGGAATAGTGAGAATCAATCGCACCGAGCGCAACGCCGTATCGCTTGTCGCAGTGATCTCCCAAGTGCCACTTCGGTCGAGTTTAAAGTTGGCCCTGGCTACGCCGTCTACGGTCGTTGCTGATAGCCGGGGAGCCTCGAGAGAGAGAATAGTGTCCAACAGGCGGAACTCAACCGGCGTTCCATCGGGAACAGTCCGGCCATTGCGGTCCACAATCTTGCCCGTGCGCAGAGTCAGCGTGTCTCCCACTCGTAGATCTAACTGGATAGGTATGGGAGTTCCTTCCGGTGAAACCTGAGGCGTGAGGGTAGAAGTCGGAATGGCCGTGCTAGAAGAGGACGTACCATCAGTCACGACTTCGATGTTGATAACCTGATTAGGATCGGGCCGTGTGACCTCAATGATCTGATAACCGATGGCATCCACGTCCACCGGCGATGAGCCATGCGGTTGAAATTCTTGGAAAAGCAACCTCACGGCCGCATTCAAGAATGGAGGCGACTTGCTGTAAAGCCCATAATAGGCGGTGAGCTTGCTCACTTCGGTTGTGTCCAGGTAATAGGGCGCGTTGAAGGCCAGCACTACCAATTTTTTGCCTTGCACGCTATCAGATCGCTCTCTGAGGAAGAGCTTGAGCGCGTCGGACTGAGGGTAATCCACGGGATTCACGTCGAGCATAGCGAAGATGAGCCAGTCAGCACTACGAATCAACTCATCTATCCGGTTCACGGGCTCGGGGGTTGCACCTGTTGCTCCTGTTTCACTTTCTGGGCTGGATAACAACTGCTTTAGCTGGCTGAACGTCAGGCTATTCACCTGGTCAGGTGATATTTGTCCCGTTGCATCCGGGCCATAAAGCTGTAACATCAGCGATTCCAACTCAGTCGGACCAATGAAATAGAAAGGAGGGCAATCGGCGCAGTCCTGGCCTTGCCGGTCGTCAGTGATGATGAGAATCCGATCGTCACTGAGAGGCGGGCTAGGCAAGCGGTCCGATAGTTCGTCGGGACCTGGATAGATAAGGGTAGCTGCCTCTTGCGCCACTTGCGCGATGGTGGCCCTTTGCTGTCCGACTACTTCCGAGATCTGATCCAGTGGAACCTGAGCCTTCTCCAGGGTGAAATCGCCATAGATGGCCCGTTTGTGTTGCAGGATGCGCACCACCGATTGGTCCACCCGCATTTGAAAAGTGGGGTCAGAGTTGTATTTATCACGGAAGAAGAGGATAGTCGCCTCGATGTTATCCAACTGGCTTTTCCAGTCGTCAGTCAGCGCAAACTGGGAGAGGTAAAGCAAGTCGTTACCAGCCAAAAAACACTCCTGAGCGATGCGCTTGGCCGGAAAGGTTTGCAGGGTGGGATCGTAAAACTTGCGAATAGCAGGTACCCCCAGTGCGTCACTGATCAATAACCCACCCGCCTCTCGCCAGGGCGCAAACTCGGGCAAGCCGAGGATGGCCGGAAGGTTCTGCGCATCGCAACTAATAGGGCGGGTCAATTGGCGGATATTACCCTGAAAACCGCGGTAGCGAACATGAGAGGTCATCAAAGCATCGGTGGCTGCCATTGGGTTATCGGGATTGAGAGTCGTGGCCGCAAAGAAAGGGGCCAACTCGATGGACCGCAATGTTTCCAGTGACTTTTGAATAGTAGGTAATTCTTCATAGGGATTACGATCCGTGTCGCCCAGGCCAGGGAAATGCTTGGCGACAGTGAGCAGGTGTCCGCTGCTCCCCTCGTGCACCCCCTGAATGTATGCCTGCCCTAATCGACCTACCCAATAGGGGTCGCCGCCAAAAGTACGCGCGCCCAATGTACCCCGCAGGTTGGGACGAGGCCGGTCTAGCACATCGAGGGATGGCCCCAGGAGCATGTTTACGCCCACAGTCGTCAACTCCTGCCCCACGATCTGCCCCACTTGCTGGGCATAGGTCGGGTTCCAGGTTGCACCTATGGCCATTTCGTTAGGCAATGGTGTCAGCCCCGTCCGGAGGTGAGTAAAGGGGTAGCCATCCCCTTCTTGAGTCAGCGCGACAAAAAGAGGGATAGGTGTGTAGGTAGTCGCGGTGGGAGTAAGAGTGGCTGTGAGCGCTGGCGTAAAAGCCAGTGTCTGCAAGTTATTGGCAAGAGTCGCTACCCGTTGTGGCGCTTCCTCGTCGTTCACAAAGTTGCTGTTGCCAGGAGAGAGCACGACACCCCCTACCCGATACGTCTGAATCAGGCGGGCCACGTCTGACGCAGACGACACATCATCCCCGACAAATGTGACCAAGAAGAGTTGCCCCACCTTTTCGTCCGGCGTCATCTGAGCCAACAGTTGCTCAATCGCCGGGTCAACAGGCGGCAATTCCCCTTCTTGGGCATTTGCTCCTGGCAGAACAGGCGACAGGATTAACAAGAAAAGAATAACGGTAGCCAGTATCAATTGATGGTGTGTACTTGCTTTCAAGGGGCTCCCAACAATATGGCGTATTGCGGCATCAGAACCAAAAATCATAGTAAGTATACCCTCGAACGCCTCTGCCGTCAATCGCCCCTGGTAGATGGGGTGTGTCCCAAATTCTTGGCAGACCCTAAGGGTTTCAGAAAACCCTTAGGGTCTTATGCCTAAAATTTAGGACAGACCCTGGTAGATGTATGAGCAAGCAAGTGCTTTCAAGCGGCAACATAGTCGTCACAGCTTGAGAGAAAGATGAATGTTAACCCGGATACTACTCTTGTTCAGCCCGATCAGACAGGTAATCTTGCACAGCCCGGAGCCCCAGCAAATAGCTGCGCCAGCCAAATCCCACAATTTGCCCCACACACACCGGTGCCAACAAAGACCGGTGCCGGAAATCCTCCCGTGCATGAACGTTGCTCATGTGCACCTCGATAACCGGCAAGCCTACGCCTGAAATGGTATCGCGCAGGGCATAACTGGTGTGGGTATAAGCACCGGGATTGAAGACCACGCCATTGGCCCACGTCATCGCATCTTGCAAGGCATCAATCAGCGCCCCCTCGTGATTGGACTGAAAGAACCGTAAACTGATGTCCTGTGCGTTGGCATAATCCCGCAGTCGCTCGTTGATCTCATCCAGCGTCTTTGAACCGTATACTTCCGGTTCGCGCTGGCCAAGCAAATTGAGATTAGGTCCATGCATCACCAAGATCGCAATCATATGCCACTCCGAGTCGTGCCTCAATTCCAATAACGCCCCTGCTCGTCGGCTCCTGATCCCATTTTACAGCAGTTGTACGATCGATGTCAACCGATATATCTGCCGCCCAGCGAAGCACCCGCGCAGGGTGCAAGGTACCCCCATAGGGTGCAAAGTGCCCCCGTAGGGTAATCGTAGGGCATACGTCCAGCAGCCCGCAACGGTCTGAGCTATGATAAACGTAGTATGAAACCTCTTTTTCTCCTCCTTTTGTAGAGAGCTGGGGAAGCGGGTCCCCGGCTCTCGTAGCTTATTAAGACGACCCCGGTCAATGGCCGGGGTCGTCTTTTTGTAAGAAGCCGTCTTTGGTATACAATGCTAACATATACTCTACTGCGGAAGGAAAGAACTGATGAGTAAATCCTGGCGTTTGCTGGCTCTCGTCCTTATTTCAACGCTCCCCCTTCTGGCCGCCTGTGCTTCGATGGGCGGGCCTTCTTTGCCGGCCTCTACTACGCCAAGTGTCACTGAAAAGGCCTCGACCGGCGGCAAGCTGGTGTATGGGCTGACCCTCTCACCCTCTGGTATCGACCCCCACGTAAACGCTTCGGCCGAGTTGGGCATCCCACTGACCAGCGTTTACGATACCCTGGTTTACCGCGTCCCCGACTCTACAGTGAGCGCTGACAAACAATTCGTACCCGGTCTGGCCGAGTCATGGGAGCTGAGCGCCGATGGATTGACCTATACCTTCCATCTGCGCCATAACGTGACCTTTCACGATGGAACGCCTTTCAACGCCGAAGCCGTCCGTGCCAACATCGAGCGGATTGTGAATCCGGATACCCAATCGCAAAAGGCGGCCTTTCTGCTCGGTCCTTTCGACTCGGTTGAAGTATTAGATGAATATACCGTGGCGATTCACCTGTCGGCCCCCTATGCGCCCCTGCTCGATGGGCTGGCCCAGGTCTATCTGGGGATGGCCTCGCCGGCCGCACTGGCCCAGTGGGGGGCGGATTACCAATTCCACCAGGTCGGCACAGGTCCCTTTAAATTTGTTGAATATGTGCCTAATGACCACCTGACACTCGTCCGCAATGACGATTACAACTGGGGGCCGACGATCTACGACCATTCTGGCCCGGCCTACCTGGATGAAATCGAGTTTCGTTTCTTCAGCGACCCAGCCGGGCGTGCTCTGGCACTGGAAGCAGGTGATGCCGACGTGATGGGAGAATTGCCTTCCCTGGATGCCGCCCATCTGCGACAAGACAGCCGCTTTGCTATTATACCCATCGCCATTCCCGGCCAGCCATTGGGGTTCGTTCTCAATGTCCAACGGCCTCCCTTAGACGACGTCCGCGTGCGGCAGGCATTGCTCTACGCCACTGACCGGAATGCCATTGTACAAGCCATTTTCGGCAGCGAGTCGCCTCCCGCCACAGGCCCCCTGACAGCAGCAACCTTTGGTTACGATCCATCACTGGCAGAGCGCTATCTCTATAACCCAGACCAGGCCGCCAAATTGTTGGAAGCAGCCGGTTGGACCGACTCGGACGGCAACGGAATCCGCGAACGAGATAACCAGCCCCTGACTTTGGACGCTGTGCTAATGACCTGGGGTTCAGTGCCCGAGGTGGCACAGCTCTTGCAGGCCCAGTGGGCCCAGCTAGGTGTGAAGCTAAACACCGAAACCCTTACCTACCCGGCCGCCTTGGAAGCGGCCCGAGAGGGTAGTTATCACCTCATCCCACAAAGCTTCTCAGGCAGTGATCCCGACTTGCTGTGGGTTTACTATCACTCCGACGTTCCCTTCAACTGGAGCAAGGTATCCGATGCGACCCTCGACGACCTGCTGAACAAAGGGCGAAGCATATCCGATCCAGCCCAACGCGCCGAACCTTACATACAGGCGCAACAGCGCATCATGGAACTGGCCTTGCTGGTCCCCATCCGCGATCCCATCAACCTCAACGCGACCAGTGTGCGCGTACAGGGCCTGCGCTTCGACGCCCACGGCTGGTTTCCCTTGCTACACGACGTGTATCTAAGGGAGAAGTGACTCATCAGGCGTCAGAATAGGGCTCTTAGTGCGTGCTATTTGTCATTTGTCTATTTGCCAACTGCTATCGTCATTTGTTTCCTTGATCCATTGGTGTTTGTGAGATGCTTTCGTACGTGATCCGCCGAACAGTTGCCGCCCTGGCTGTGATGTGGGGGGTAGTGACCGTCGTCTTTCTATTGTTGCGAGTACTGCCCGGTGACCCGGCCGAGACCATGTTGGCCGGGTCGGGAGCTTCGCAAGCGGCGATTGCCCAGGCGCGCCAACAACTGGGCCTCAACGACCCACTACCGGTGCAATATGGTCGCTACCTGTTACACACGCTGCGTGGTGACTTGGGACGTTCTCTCTTCAGCAACCGGCCGGTCACACTGACTATTGCTGAGCAATTGCCAGCTACGATGCAACTGGCAGCAGCGGCGCTGCTGGTGGCCGTGGTCTTGGGTTTGACGCTGGGCATCCTGGCCGCGCTGCGCGCTGGTACCTGGATCGATCGGGCCGCAATGGGCGTGGCCGTGCTAGGAGTGTCGGTTCCGGTCTTCTGGTCAGGGCTGTTGCTGATTTGGGTCTTCAGCGTCGGCCTCAACTGGCTGCCGGCGACGGGGGCCAACGGCTGGCGACATCTCGTGATGCCAGCGCTCGTGCTGGGACTGGTCGGGGCCGGGCCTATCGCCCGCCTGGTACGCGCCAGCCTGCTTGACGTGCTGCGTGCCGATTACATCACCATAGCTCGAGCTAAGGGACTACCCGAGGCGGCTGTCATTGGCCGGCACGCATTACGTAATGCCATCATCCCTACCATCACCTTAGTTGGCCTGCAAGCCGGATTCTTGTTAGGAGGCACCGTCGTCACCGAGGTGGTGTTTGCCCGACCGGGTCTGGGGCGGCTGGTAGTAGAGGCTATTCTGTGGAAGGACCTGCCCGTCGTCCAGGGCGTCGTGCTGCTCATCGCCGCCACCTACGTCATCATCAACCTGTTAGTAGACACGGCTACTTTTGCCCTTGACCCGCGCCTACGCCAGTGATGATGCCATGACCCAGGCTGTCCCTCAATCAATCTCAACCCGGCGCCCTGCGAAGGCCTCACCCACCCGTCCCATTCCCACTCTGCACCGGGTTCAAATCCCACGCCCACGCGCGTTGCGCCAAAACCCGGCTGCCTGGATCGGCATCGGGCTGATGCTGGCCATCGTCGGGCTGTCTCTGGCCGCGCCTGGCCTGGCTCCTTATGACCCTATCGCCACTGCCCCTGCCGAGCAATTGCAGCCGCCCAGCCTAAGTCACCCAGCAGGCACCGACCTTTTTGGTCGGGACGTGTGGAGTCGGCTGCTGTGGGGGGGGCGGCTATCGCTAGGAGCGGGAATGCTGGCAGTGGCGCTGGCAGTGTTGCCTGGAGGATTGTTAGGGTTACTGTCTGGCTATGTGGGTGGCTGGCTAGATTCGTTTCTGATGCGCATTGTGGACGTGTTGCTGTCCTTTCCCAGCCTGCTGCTGGCGCTCACCATTGTCGCTTTGCTGGGACCAGGGCTGGCAAGCGTAATCCTGGCAGTAGGGTTGGCCGGCATCCCCCGCTTTGCCCGGCTGGTTCGGGCTGGGACCCTGGGCGTGCGCTCAGAGCTGTTTATTGAGGCAGCGCGCGTGGTTGGCTGTCGGCCAGGCCGGATTCTACTTCGGCACGTGGCCCCCAATGTGCGGGGTATCATCATCCCCCTCAGCGCACTGGAACTGGGGTATGCGCTGCTGAACATCAGCGCGCTGAGCTTTTTAGGTCTGGGGGTACAACCGCCTACCCCCGAATGGGGCGCGATGCTGGCCGAAGGACGTGTCTTGCTGCGTCACGCGCCGTGGGTTGTCACGGCCCCCGGCCTGGCCATCACCCTCAGCGTGTTGGCCTTTAACCTGCTGGGAGATGCCCTGCGCGATGCGCTGGACGCGCAGGCACAAAGCTAAGAGGGTAACGGCCACAACTTGCCTCGTATTAGGCCGGAACTCTATGGTCCAGCGCGAACTTGGCGGCGCCTCATTTTTTTTGAGATAGACGCCATACCCGCGCCAGCCATAACCGTCGATACAGGCGTTGCCAGGTCTTTATCGCCTGCATCTGGTCAGTGATATCTGGATGATGCGGGCTGTAACACGTTCGCACGTAAAGGTCGGTCAGCCAGCGCACCTCATGAGCAGCAGGGATCAACGTTCCACCCCAACGTCTACCTTTCGCCAGATCAGACACTCGCCCCGCCAATGACGCCGCAAACTCGTAGGGGGTGTCCCCCGACCACATCGGCACACCCAACCCTCGCCCGTGACGACAAAGACGCTGGTAGAGCATCGCCACCACTATCGTCGGGCGCAAACGGCGCAGTCGCCAGCCATCGGCGATTGGCCAGGCAATAGCCATCAATCCCAGGAAGACAAGCACTCCTCCGGGCAACCCAAGCCACCAAAACCGACTCCCTTTGAGGGGTTCGGTGACCATCGGTTCCAATGTGTCCAATTCAGACAACTCGGGAGGGGCAGCATCAGCCGGACGCTCAATCGGGGAGCGGCCGGCTGTGGGCTCGAACTCCACCCAGCCATAGCCAGGGAAATAGATTTCGACCCATGAATGCGCGTCGGCCTCAGTAACGATGTAACGGCCATTAGCCTCATCATAGATCCCACTGGCGTAGCCCACCACCAGGCGCGCTGGCAGGCCGGCCGCCCGGGCCAGTACTACCATCGAGGTGGCGTAGTAGTCGCAGTATCCCTGCTGCAAGTCGAAGAGAAAGTAGTCAACCACGTCCCGATCACTGGGGGGCGCTGGCAGATCCAGGTTGTAGGGGAGAGTCCGCAAGTAGGACTCGATGGCGCGCGCCCGGTCGTAGGGGGTGGGGGCCGTCGCTGTCAGGTCACGCGCTAACGAGAACACCCGCACCGGTACGTCATCAGGCAGAGCCAGGTAACGATTCCGCACCCAATCTGGGTAGTCACTGCCAGCAGAGCGCAATTGTGCCTCACTCATA
>JAHELX010000404.1 GCA_024643945.1 Anaerolineales bacterium | reverse complement strand
ACTTGATACCCTGCACGTCTCAGGTAAATGCTAACTACCTCGTTGATACTGGGTTCGTCATCCACCACCAAGATTGTCGGTTCGTTCATTGTGCGTTCCGTCCTACTGTCGTGCTGAGTCTGGTTGCGAAACGTCGTAGCCGAGGACGTTACTAATCCCTCGGAGACATTTACCACGCTTTGCATCACAGACTATACTAACCCATAATTCTTACAAACTACTTACAATTATGATGGGACGCTTCTCAATCGGCAGGAACGACAGAAGGCGGAGGGTTTTGCAAAGGGTTTCGCTTGACGACGAGGAGGGTGAAGTCGTCCGACTGCGGAGTGTTGCCGGTAAAAGCGTTGATGGCGTCCATCACTGCCTCAAGGACCCGTTGTGCGCTGGCTTCCGGGGCAGCGGTCGCCACAGCCGCCCGCAGCCTTTCTTCACCAAACAACTCGTCCTCGGCGTTCATGGCCTCGGTCACGCCGTCGGTGTAGAAGATGAGCAAGTCGCCGGGAGTCACCTCGATCTCTCGTTCTTCCAGTTCGATGTTCTCGAAAATGCCCAAGACGATACCGCGAGCAGCTAACGCCTGGAACTCCCCGCTGGCGACGTGCAGCCACAGCGGCCAGTTGTGACCGGCATTGGCGTAAGTCAATCTGCCACTGTGGATGTCCAGAGTCGCGTAGAAGGCGCTCACGAACAAATCTGCCTGGCTATCCTTCAGCATTAACTCATTGGCCCGCATCAGCGCCGCCGCCGGGCTGCGGCCGCTGAGGGCGGTAGTGCGAATCATCG
Organism: Anaerolineales bacterium; assembly: GCA_024643945.1. The sequence goes on along the minus strand of JAHELX010000404.1, from coordinate 5,138 downwards.
TGCGGCTGAGAGCCATAAATAAAGCAGCGGGCACTCCTTTGTCCGCCACATCCGCGACCACGATGCCCAACCGGCCCGGTCCCCCCGGCAACTCAAAAAAGTCGTAAAAGTCACCGCCCACCAACCGTGCTGCCTGATAGCACGCCGCGAGATCCCAGCCTGGCACAACTGGACAGGCTTCAGGCAAAAAACTAAGCTGAATCTGCCGGGCGACGGTCAGTTCCTGTTCCAACCTCTGCCGCTTGATCTCTTCCTGGTGTAATCGTGCTTTCTCGATGGCAATGGCAGCCTGGTTGGCCATCAGGTGCAGAAAGCGCACCTCGCTCTCATCCAACAGGCGTGGACGTCGCGAATCGATCACCAAAGCGCCGATGGAGCGTCCTTCAGCGATTAGCGGTACCACTGCGTGGCCTCGAAAGCCCTCCGCGCGTAACCAGGCCGGCGTCCAGGAGGCCGGGTCGCTGGTCGCGATGTCCTCCGCCAACAAGGGCTGTTGCGTGCGCATTACCAGTCCAGGTCCACTGCCCTTGTCAGCCGGCACCAGGTGCCCTTCTGCTACAGGATCAAAGTGCCAGCCACTGGCAGCGGCAAAGGCCAGGTAGCCAGGCTCCTCGTCAAGCAACAGCAGCGCGCAAGCGTCGGCCTCCAGCAACTGGCGGGCTTTCTCTACCAGATACTGCATCAAGTCGTCCAGGTCCAGGCGGCTTAGCAACTGGTTTGAGAAGTCGAGCAAGGCTGCCTGTTCGTGAATGCGCCGCTCACGCAGCATGTCGAAGAGGCGTGCCCGCTCCAGGGCAATGCCCATCTGGCTGCCGACGTTGGTCAACAGGGCTAGAGCTTGGGGGCTGAAAGAGGACCAGTCCCTGGCGGCCACGTTGAGAATGCCCAGAGTGCGATCGCCAGAGTGCAAGGGTGTGGAGGCGTGCACCGTTAACCCATGTCGGTCCCCGCTGGCGCTCTCTAGCCGGCTGCAACGCACCTCGTTATACGCCTGGGACAAACGCCCCTTGTCGCAGAGATCCTGGCACTCGCAGCCGTCTGTCCAGAGGTGTGTGTTGTCCAATGCTAACGCAGGGGGCAGGTTGTGGTGAGCCACCAGTACATACCCTTTACCTCCCCATCGTTCCTGAGCGGTCGGGTCTATGAGAAAAATCCAGCCGGTTTCCAGTTCCATCAACTCAACCAGTTGTGCCAGGGCGGTATTGAGGGCACCACGAACGTCCACTGCCTGGTTCAGCGTTTGAGCTATCTGATTAAGCATGGTCAGGTTCTGGATCAAATCGGGCCTAGTTGACATAATACACACTGCCAAACTAATGTTTGAACTAGAATGAAATACAGCCGATGAAATATCGGGCAGCTACGTCCCACAGTTTACAACACCTGGTGGTAGAGTGCAATAAGCGTACAGATTGATTTCAAGCCGGCCGCTACAGATACACTAACCGTGTCCATTGAAGAGCGGGGGCTTGCTTTTAAGAATCTTGTAAGAATTTTGCAAGATCAGCGTAAGAGTTACCGGGTATTATACTACTTACAAGAGTTTTGTACTAGACATTATCCGAATTTTGTCGCACAATAATGGTATGAGAGTCATATTCTGTCGTTCGAATCTGAAAACATAGCTGTGCAATCATTGTGTATATTCAAAAAAGGTTCTGTATGGTATTCTGAGTGTCTTAGCCTGGAAAACCTGGGCCTGGGCCCATCAAGACTTATTTGCTTGTGCGTGGTGATCATCGCATGGTGGAAAGGAAAAGCTGATGAAACGACCTTCTATAGCATTTGGTGCGCTGCTGGGGGGCCTGACGAGCTTGCCCCTCATAGCGCTCTTGTTCGTCGGCGAGCAGTTCGCCGGATTTCCGTTCGTTCCTTTTGATCTCTTCGACTGGTTGGCGCGGGTGCTGCCGGGCAACGTAATTACCTTGGGAATCGATGCCATCGTGCGGACGGTTGGCGCCCTGAATCTGGGACCGACAAGCGCGGCGGCCAAGCGGATCGAGCAGCTTATGGCGATTGCTATGGTGGTGGGCGGCGGCGTTTTGCTCGGCGTGGTCATTGCCTGGGCGCTGAGGCGCAGTGATGGCCCAGGCTGGCGCGTAGGGGCTGCAAGCGGCCTGGTGGTCTTTCTCCTCGTCAGCATCATCGAGTTCATAGGGATCGCCGGCAACCCCGTCCTGGCGCTGCTCTGGCTGGCGTTTTTGATCGTCGGCTGGGGGGCGTTGCTGGGCAAGCTGCTGGAGTCCCAGGCAGCCCCACCGGTGACGGATGAGGCCCGAGCCGCGCGCCGAGCCGCGCTTATCAAGATCGCTGGCGGCTCGGCGGCGATTGCTTTGGGCGCGTGGGGGTTGGGCCGCGTTCTGGAGGCGCAGCAAGAAGCGACCGGAGCCGGCCAGCCGTTGGCTGATTTGGTGACGGCTACGCCGGAACCAACCGCCACGACGCAGCCCTCGCCGGGTGTGCAGTCTCTTGGTGGGGCGCCTACCGAAACGCCTATGTCGGGGACCTCGCCGGTACCCTCGTCTACGCCGCTACCGCAACCGACGGCGACAGCAACCATGCGTGACCGCGTTCAACCGGCACCCGGTACACGTCTCGAACTGACTCCGAATGAAGATTTTTATCGCATTGACATCAACACGCGCCCGGTCAGCATTGAAGAGGCGTCTTGGATGCTGGAAGTAGACGGGCTATTCGACAATCCCCGTCCGCTCACGCTGTCTGACCTTACGGCTTATCCTGCGACAACCCAGGCGATTACACTGAGCTGCATCTCCAATCCCGTTGCCGGCGACTTGATCGGCACCAGCAATTGGACCGGTGTGCGCCTGCGCGACGTGCTCAAAGACCTGGGGCTGCGACCGGAGGCCGAAGAACTGTACATCGAGGCGGCCGATGGCTTTTACGAGAGTGTGGCGATGGAAGATTTGATGGACCCGCGTACCCTGCTCGTGTATGGGATGAATGGGGAGACGCTGCCTGTGGAGCATGGTTTTCCGCTGCGCATTTATATCCCCAATCGCTATGGAATGAAGCAACCCAAGTGGATCAAGCGCATCGAGGCCATTGATCACCAGGGGCCAGGCTACTGGGTAGAACGGGGCTGGAGCGCCGAGGCGCGCGTGCAAATTGTCTCGGTGATTGATACCGTGGCCAAGGATCATATCGTAGACAGCAAGATACCCGTCGGTGGCATCGCCTGGGCGGGAGACCGCGGCATCCAGAAAGTCGAGCTGCAGGTGGACGGTGGGGAATGGGCAGAGGCTGTCCTGCGCACACCACCGCTCAGCTCGCTGACATGGGTGCAATGGCGTTACGATTGGCCGATGAGCACCGGACGCCACAGGTTTCGGGTTCGTGCCACCGATGGCACCGGAGCACTACAAATCGAGGAGGTAAGCGGTGTCCGCCCCAATGGTGCAACCGGCTATCACCTGGTGACGGTGGATATTTAACAGTATAAGAAACGAGCGGTACGGTAACCTGAGGGATCAGGAAATCGGCGATCAGGTATGAGGACGAGAGGGTAGATTATTATGTTCAAACCAAGTCGATGGGGGTGCCTGGTGCTGAGTCTGGTGGCCTTGATTTCCGCCTGTGGGGTGCCTGGCACGAGTTCGCAAAGTCCCGCAGTGGTTCAAGAGCCGCCCCCGATCAGAGTGACTCAACCGGAGCCGACGGCTGTCTCAGGCGTTGCCGGGCCAGTTGAAACTGCCCCGGCAGAGAACGCACCCGCGCAGACTCCGACAGTCAGGATCGAGGTTGCACCCACTGATATTCAAGATGCGCCTACGCCAAAGCCGGTGACCGAGCCTGTGGTTACCTCTGACGAGTCTGTGTCGGAGGATGACAATAAAGGACCATCTGAAGAGCAATTGAGGCTTTTGGCCAGCCTCGAAAGCCAGGGCACTGCGCCTGAACTGCTCAACGAAGCCTGGCTCAACTCGGAACCTCTTAAGCTGGCCGACCTGCGGGGCAAGGTGGTCCTGGTTGAATTCTGGACCTTTGGCTGAATTAACTGTATCCACGTAATTCCCTCGGTGAGGGAATGGTATAACACTTACAAAGACGACGGCCTGGTAGTGATTGGTGTCCACACCCCCGAGTTTAACTACGAGAAAGACCTGAACAACGTTAAGGAAGCGCTCGTGCGCCTGGATGTGCTTTATCCGGTCGCCCTGGATAATGACTGGAAGACGTGGCGCGCCTATCGAAACCGTTATTGGCCGGCCATGTATCTCATTGACAAGGCTGGAGACATTCGATACCTCCACATCGGCGAAGGGGGTTATGATCGTACCCAAGAAGTGATCAAGGCCTTGTTGGCTGAAGATTCATCTTGATGTGATCCTACACTTGCGTTAAGAAACTTGTAAGGATCCTGTAAGGGGGGTGTAAGCGCTGTCTGAGCATATGATGCCAGACAGCGCTTAGCTTTAGAATTGTAACTACTCAGCTACCCTTGCGAAGGTTTCAAATCACCTGGCTAACACGGCAGTTTTCGGTGGGCCAAGGCATCTTCGCTCTGAAAACTTTCACCAAACCTTCGCAAGGGTTATCTGGCCTGAGTAGTTACCTCAGCGCGGAAATTGCCTAGACATGTGGTGTGGGCTGTGGTAAAATGAGCTCGATTTGCCGCTCATGTTGAGATGTAAGCCATCAGGCAGGAGAGTCCCTTTGGTCGAGCGCAGTAATGAGGAATGGATAGCGGCCCTGAGCCAGCCTGGTGCCCAACGCGACGCAGCCCTGGAGGACTTGCGCCTGTTGGTGGTGCGCCGCTTGGGCTATGCGCTGGGCGACCGATCTAACCTTCGAGAGTCGGATTTGGAGGACTTCGCCCAGGATGCGCTTCTGAAAATCCTGGCTGGACTGGACTCCTTCCGGGGGGAGAGTCGCTTCACCACCTGGGCGCATAAGATTGCGGTACGTGTGGCTTTCACTGAACTGCGTCGCCGCCGCTGGCGTGACGTGTCGTTGGATGGCTTGAGAGAGACCAAGGGTATTGACTTTATCCCGGACAATGTGGATGATCCAGCCATCGGGCTGGAACAACAGGCGATGCGGCGGGTCATCTTGAGCACCTTGCGCCGGCTGATACAGGAGGAGTTGACCGACAGGCAGCGCCAGGCAATGACGGC